>NZ_WBKR01000002.1 GCF_008868155.1 Micromonospora sp. ALFpr18c | reverse complement strand
GAACTCGCGCCGCCTACCCGCGATCACCGTAGCAGCCGCTCATGCCAGCCGTGTCCGCCTGCTCTGTAATGGCTTGAACCGATCAGCAGGAGAGTCTTGACAAGGCATGATCATGCCGTTGACGTTGACTGAACACGTACGGCCGAGCTGCGCTACTGCTGGTACCGACTCCTTCTCTGCCCGGTGCTCCCGTATCCTTTTACTGCGGCGTCAGTAGCAGTCGCTGAGGACCCATCCCTATATGACTGCCCACTATTGGACGAAGACGAACTGGCACCAAAGGATGTTAGCCGTGCAACTCCCGCCATTATTCCGCGCGATGACGCGTCCGATTGAGAGCGGATTATTGCAGTTAGAAATTCCCTCCCTTTACTGGAATCCAAACCTTGGAGGGCTGCACTGGAATTCCATTCTTCGAGAGCCTGGCAAACTACCTTAACCGCAGATCGGTCAGCCACCAAGAGGGCTGCCACATTCTCGTAAGAATGGATATAATTGACAAGATTATCGATTGTTATGTATGTATCCGGAACGCCACACCTCCCGCTAACGATCAATTCTTCGGCAATCCACTCATCCCTCCTCGGCTGCTGGAGAGGGATGAGTTCTCGTGCGTCGCTCTCAATAGCGAACTCGGTTCTCTCGCTGCGATTCGCAACCGTGTACGCGTCGTAAGGCATCAGTGGACTTTGTGACACAGCGCAACTCTCCGATTTTATATTGAGGTGCGATCTCGGCGGCTGCCGTATCTAGGACTAAAAACGTTACTGGGACAGTCTTGGTTCACCAGGGCTCACGAATGCCCACGCCGCCGCGCCGGCACCCCCTGGATCCTCCCGCCACCCGCCTGAGAGGACGTCTGATTCACGTATTTTGTGTGTTATGCGGTTGTAGGGGTTCTCGCCAGGTTGGGGTGGTTTCGGTGGTGAGGCGTTTGGCGAGGTTGTCGATCATGGCGAGGGTGATCATGCTGGCGGAGTTGTCGGGTCGGGTTTCGTAGTCGCGGACGAGTCGGCGGTGGTGCATGAGCCAGCCGATGGTGCGTTCGACGACCCATCTGCGCTTGACCACGCTGAAGCCCTTGACCTGCGGGTCCTTGGTGACGATCTCCACGTCGACGCCGAGTGCGGCACCGTGTTCGACGACGCGGTTCTTGAATCCGGCGTCGACCCAGGTCTTGGTCAGGGTGGGGTAGACGGCGGTGGCCCGGTCGAGTAGGTCGGTGCCGATGGCGTTGTCGCTGGCGCTGCCGGCGGTGACGATGACGGCGAGGAGCAGGCCGAGGGTGTCGGTGATGATGCTGCGTTTGCGGCCGATGATTCTCTTCCCGGCGTCGGTGCCCTGTGTGGACGGTGGGACGTTGGTGGAGGTTTTCACGCTCTGGCTGTCCATGATGGCCGCGGTGGGTGCGATAGTGCGGCCATGGTGGTCGCGAACGAGGCCGGTGAGCTGGTAGTTCAGTTCGGTGAAGATGCCTTCCTTGCTCCAGGCGGCGAAGTAGCCGTAGACCGTCGGGTGGGGCGGGAAGTCGTGGGGCAGGTGGCGCCAGGCGATGCCGGTTCGGTTGACGTACAGGATGGCGTTGAAGATCTCGCGCAGGTCGTGGGTGGGGGTGCGGCCGCTGACGCCGACGTCGGTGCGGGCCTGTCGCCAGGCTGTCAGGCGGGGCGCGATCAGGGCCCATCGGGCGTCGGACAGGTCGGACGGATAGGCTCGTCGCGCGGTCATGATTCAGGCGTACGGCGTCTGGGGGTCGGATCGACGGACCTCATGTACGTCGATGTCGGGTGAAAGTGAATCAGACACGATCACGGGCTGAAATGCTCTGATTCTGGTCAAGGCAGAGCTGACCGGGATGCGTGTATTCCAGGTCAGGTCCGGCATATTGCCCTAACGAGGTCGAGGCGTAAATCGGTCGCTACTGACGCGAACGCGAAACAAACGTCCAGTCAGGTAGGGCACCACGGTGGCACCCGAGACGCCGAACGGAAAGGGGCCGAACGTGTCCGCGTAGAAGTCGAGGATCGACGGCATCACCTCCGCGATCTCCTGCAGTGCCGTGAGGTGCGGCATGACCGCGCCGGCGCCGACGGTGGGCGGGGCAGCGGCGGCGACCGCCGGCGTCGGGGTGAGCGCGGCAGCCAACAGCAGCCCGACAGCGACCATGCCGTTGGGCAAAGCCCGTTTCCTCATGGATGGACCTCTCGTCAGCGACGGATGATCGGATCGACCTCCGTTCAGAAGACGATGCTTGGTGATCGATGTCAGGAAGTCGTCAGCTTCCTATTGTCATCCTGCACTCGAACCGACCGGGGTCAGCGCATGCGACCGACGATGCCGGTGTCGTAGGCGCCGGAGAGAAACTCCCCGTTCTCCAGCAGCTCGGCGAAGAACGCGACATTGTTCTTGGGGCCCTCGATCCGGAAGGCGCCCACCGCCGACCGGGCACGCTCGATCGCCTGCTCGCGGGTGTCGCCGGTGACGATCAGCTTGGCCAGCAGGCTGTCGTAGAACGGGGTGACCGTGTTGCCCTCGGTGTAGCCCGAGTCCACCCGGACACCCTCACCGGTGGGCTCCACCCAGGTCCGCACCACGCCCGGGCCGGGCAGGAACCGCTTCGGGTCCTCCGCGTTGATCCGCATCTCGATGGCGTGGCCGCTCGGCGTCAACGCGTCCGGGTCGAACGTCGGCGCCAACCCGGCCGCCACCCGCAACTGTTCCTCGACCAGGTCGATCCCGTAGACGTACTCGGTCACCGGGTGTTCCACCTGAAGGCGCGTGTTCATCTCCAGGAAGAAGAAATCTTCGGAGCCGGAGCCGGCACCCTCAGAGTCCCGCTGACGCGGGACCAACAGGCACTCGACGGTCCCCGCGTTGCGGTAGCCGACCGCCTCGCCGGCACGCACCGCCGCAGCCAGGAGACGTGCCCGCAGCTCCGGTGAGACCGCCGGGGACGGGGACTCCTCGACCAGCTTCTGGTTGCGCCGCTGCACCGAGCACTCGCGCTCGCCGAGCGCCACCACCCGACCGTCGGCCAGGCCGAGGATCTGCACCTCGACGTGGCGCACCCGGGGGAAGTACCGCTCGATCAGCACCGAGCCGTCACCGAACATCCGCTCGGCGAAGGCGCGCACCTTGTCGTACTCGGTGCGCAGCGCGGCCTCGTCGACGGCCACACCCATGCCCATCCCACCGCCGCCGGCGGCGGCCTTGACCATCACCGGGTAGCCGATCTCGGCGGCGGCCGCCACCGCCGCGTCCAGGTCGGCGGCCGGGTCGGTGGTGCCGGGCGCGACCGGAACGCCGGCCGCCGCCATCAGATTACGGGCGTTGATCTTGTCGCCCATCGCGGTGATCGCGTCCGCGTCGGGCCCGACCCAGATCAGCCCACTCGCCTCGACGGTACGGGCGAACTCGGCGTTCTCCGACAGGAAGCCGTACCCGGGATGGATGGCCTGCGCGCCGGTCGACTTCGCGGCGGCGAGGATCGCCTCGGCGTTGCGGTAGCTCTGTGCCGGATTCGGCGGACCGATCAGGACCGCCTCGTCCGCCTCGGTGACGAACGGCAGGTCGGCGTCGGCCTCCGAGTACACCGCGATCGCGCGGATGCCGAGCCGCCTGGCGGTCCGGATGATCCGGCGGGCGATCTCGCCCCGATTGGCGACCAGCAGTGACTCGATCATGTTTCCTCCCGGCGTCCGGATGGTGGGACGATGTCAGGGAATCATGACCGGTGCACTTCTGACGAGTCGACTCAGGCGAGCAGAGCGGCCAGGGTCGCGCCCCGCAGCAGCTCGGCGCGACGGCGCCGGTCCACCTCACCACCGAGGAACGGCGTCGAGTTCATCAGGCCGAACGCGGCATGGGCGAGCACCCGCGCCTCACCGTCGGGCATGCCCGGATGCAGTGCGGTGAGCACCGTCACCCACTCCTCGACGTACATCCGTTGCAGGCGGCGGATCCGCCGCCGCGGCTCCTCCGGCAGGCGGTCCAACTCGTGCAGGTGCAGTGCGATCACCGCGGGGTTGGCCAACGCGAACTCGACGTGGAAATCGATCAGCGACTCCAGTACGCCACGCGGGTCGTCCGGATGCCCGGCGGAGCGTTCCCGCCCGCCGGCCAGCAGTCCCTCGCTCACCGGGATCAGCGCGGCGGCCAGCATCGCCTCCTTGCCGGCGAAGTGGTGGTAGAGCGCCGGACCGGTGACCCCCGCTGCCGCGCCGATGTCGTCCATCGACACACCGTGGTAGCCACGGGCGGCGAACAGACCGACCGCGATCTCCAGGATCTCGTCCTTGCGGGACCGGCGCCGGCCCGCGCCCGCCGCGCCCCGTGCCTGCTGCTCCACCGTCACCGGGCAAGCGTAGACCGCGAGCCGACCCCGGTGGGACGCTGGTTACCGAGCGGTTACACACACCCCGGCGCGCGCCGGCGCGCTCACTCGTCGTCCGGGTCGAGGTCGTGCTCCGCCCGCAACGCGGCGGCCTCGGCGGGCCGGTCCAGCAGATCCAGGGCACGGGCCAGCAGCCAGGCGGTCTGGCGCACCGGCCGCGAGTTGGCCGGGAGCCCACCGAGGACGCGCCGCAGGAGCGGCTCCGCCTCGGCCGGCCGGTCCAGTCGCAGCAGCAGCTCACCGGTGAGGACCTCCACCTGGGCGGCCTCACCGAACGCCTCGATCGACCGCAACCGGTCCGGCACCCCGGCGAGCCGGGCCAGCGCCTCGTCCGGCCGACCCTCGGCCGTCAGCACCCGCGCCCCGGCCTCGGCGGCCATCGCCAGCTCGTACGTCACCGGCGGCTCCGGCTGCCCGATCATCGTCGCCGCCAACCCGTCCACCTGCTCGACGGCACGGATCGCCGCCGGTCGGTCATCGGCCCAGAACCAGGCGTACGCCTCCCGCCGGCGGGCCCGCAACTCGTCCAGCGGCAGGCCGCCGAGCCGGTACGCGGTGGCAGCCGCTGCGAACCGCTCCGCGCCGGCGGCGTCCCGGTCCGCGTCGTACAGGATGCCGCCGGCCTCCTCGAGCACCTGCGCCCGGTACGGGAGGTTGTCCGGACCGTCCAGATTGCCGGCCAACTGCTCCAGTAGGGCCAGTGCGGGGTCGATCTCGCCGAGCCCGGCGTACACGCCCGCCAGCAGGTGCCGGCACCGGTCCGCCTCGGCCTGTGCGCCGAGCCGGTCGAGACCGAGGACGGCCTCCTCGGCGACCTCGGCCGCCTCGGCGAGCCGACCCACCACCCGGTACGCGTTCGCCAGCTCCCAGCGCAGGAACGCGTCGCCCTCGGCACCCCGCTCGACGCAGAGCGTCACCGCCTCGACGAAGTCGTCGACGGCGTCGGCGGCGCGGCCGGCGGAGAGCAACGCGCGGGCACGGGCGACCCGCACCGGCAACTCCGCGTCCGCCGGTGCCACCAGCAGCGCCTCGTCGCAGGCGGCCACCGCGTCGGCCGGATCGTCCACCGCGCGGGCGTAGGTCAGGCAGGCGGCCGTGACCAGTTCGCCGACACCCAGCTCACGGGCGATGCGGCGGGACTCGTCGGCGGCGGCGCGCGCCTCCTCGACCCGTTCGGACTGCTCCAGCAGGTGCGCGCGGTGCAGCGCGATCCGGGCCGCGAGGTGTGGGTCGCCGCCCGCGTCGGCAGGCACCCGGTCGAGGGCCGCGAGCGCGTCCGCCCAGCGTTCCCGGTGCAGCAGCGCCAGCGCCACCCGGTCGTGCGCGGCGGCCCGCTGTCGGGCGTCGCCGTCCCGGTCCAGCACCTCGGCGGCCTCCCGGACCAACGCCAGCCCCTCGTCGGCGTCGTCGTCGGAGCGGGTCAGCAGCACACCGAGTCGCCCGGCGACCACCTGGGCCGGCAGGTCCTCACCCGCCGTCCGGTACAGCTCCAGAGCCGCCCGGTTCATCTCCACCGCACCCTGGATGTCGTCCTCGTCGCCGCGCTCGGCGGCCCGCAAAGCCAGCCGGTGGGCGACCGTACGCGGGGGCAGGTCGTCGGAGCCGAAGCGCTCGTCGCAAGCGGCCAGCGCCGCCCGGAACGTGGCCCGGTCGTGCCGACCCCAGCTCTGCTCGGCGAGATCCAGCAGCTCGTCCGGGCCGGCGTCGGCGGGCACGGTCACCGCGGGCGTCTCGGCAGGACCGGCGTGCGGCGCGTCGCCGACGGTCGCCGGTGCAGCCCCGCCGAGGGGGATGGTCGGGTCGTCCCCGGTCGGACGCGACGGGCGACGGCGGACGCTCGCCGACAGCGGCACGTGCTCGCCGCTCGGCCGCACGGCGAGCCGGCGGGCGATCCACTCCGACTGGTGGGTGGTGCCGTTGCGGGCGTCGAAGCGCGCCGCCAGCTCGGTCGCGGTCCGCGTCAACTCGTCGGCGAGCACCAGCGTCGACACCTCGCCGGCCGGCCGTCCCTCGGCGGCCCGGCGGTACACGGTCGTCCCGGCGCTCCGGCCGGCCTGGCGCAACGCCGCGGCGGCCGTCGCCGCGAAGTGCATCGCGGCGGCCGGCGACGGCGGCCGGTCCAGCCAGTCCAGGTGCCGTTCGACCAGCTCCAGCGCCCGTGCCTCGTTACCGGTCATCGTGCAGAACTCGACGTGGTCGCCGATGTCCCACAGGTTGGCGAGGTTGCCGCGCAACCGGCGGTACGCCTCCCGGTGCGCGTCGCGCGCCGACTCGCCCCGCCCGGTCCGCAGGTACGGCAGGAGCAGCGCGGTGAGGATCGACTGTGGCTGCTCGTTGCAGCTGAGCCGGCCGGCGAGCACCGGCTCGGCCAACGCCACCGCCTCCGCGTCCCGCCCGTTGTCGGCGAGGTAGCCCACCTGGCTGGTCGGATCACAGCCGGCGCAGTCGGAGAGGTCGTCGCGCGGGGTGGTCTGCCAGAGCCGGTACCAGTGCTCGGCCGCCTCGGCGTCGCCCACGTGGTCGGCGACCCGGAACCGGTGCTTGTTGACGGTCTGCAGGCTGTGCCCACCCGCCCGGTAGCGGCGCTCCATGTCGTCCAGCACGGCGTACGTGCGGTCGAGCGGCACCTCCGGGAAGTTCAACAGCCCGTTGATCATGTACTTGAAGTGCCAGAGCAGGTTGTGCAGGTGCCGCTGGTGGTAGGGCTGCGGGTCGCGGTCGAACTCGGACAGACACCAGGAGAACGTCACGAAGGACTTCGCCGGCTCGCCGCCGTAGATGTAGCCCGTGGTGGCCTGCATCCGGGTGACGAACGCGAGGTGCCGGTCGTCGGCGGCGTCCACCCGGCGCAGCAACTGCTCCAGGGCGGCGATCTGCCCCGCCCCGTACGGCATGTCGGAGATGCCACGCAGCACCCGCCACAGATCCTCGTCGCTCATGCTCACTCCCGTCCCGGCACGGCCCGGCCGAGCAGGCCGAGGAAGGAATCGTTCAGCAGCGCCGCGTCGGCGGCGCGGATCGGATGGTGGCCGAGCAGCAACGCCTGCCCGTACAGCGCCTCGATGGCGAGCCCCACCAGCTCCGGGTCGGCCAGCATGGTGACCCGGCGGACCAGCGGGTTGCGGTGGTTGAGCACCAACTGCGGGCGGTCCGGTGGGGCGGTCGCGGCGAGCGCGTCGAGCACGCCACCCCACAGCTCGTCGGCCCGGTCCCGGCTGGCCGCGAGCTGGTCGTTGAATGCCGCCGACCGGCTGACCAGGTAGAGCGCGGGCAGCGAGACCGGGTCGTACGCCCGGATCACCACCTCACAGCCGGAGCGTTCGACGGCCCGCTGCGCGGCGGTGAGGAACGGCCGCAGCGCCAACTCCACCTGCGGGTCGAGGCTGTCGAAGCGGGTCGTGAGGTCGCTCGGCTCCAGCCGTTCGATGAGCACCGAACGGTCCACCACCGGCAGCCGCTCGATCAGCTCGGTGTCGTACGTGTAGCCGGCGTTGACCACCGCCAGGTCCTGCGCGGCGGCCACCGCGGCGAGCTGGCGGAACTCGTCCAGGCTCGCCGCGTAGCGGAGCACACCGTGGCGTTCCCGGAACTCGGCGAGGGTGAGCGTGCCGACGTTGGTGTCCATCGGCCACCACCGGTCGACCAGCCGCAGCATCTCGTCGTCGTGCAACGCCAGCGCCTTCACGCCGAGGTGGTGCACCTGGAGGAACTCGGCGAGCCGGTGCGGGTCGTGCCGTGCCAACCGGACCAGCCAGCCGCGGATCTGGTCGCCGAGCGCATCCCGGGTCGCGGTCAGCAGGGTGTCCTCGTAGAGGGCCTCCCGGCTGGCGGTGGGGCGCAGCTCGCTGGCGTCCACGACGCAGTGCGCGAAGAACGCCCAGTCCGGCAGCAGCCCGTCGGCGTGTTCGGTGAGCAGCATCCGCTTGAGGTAGACCCGGTGCCCCGCGCGGGCCGCCGGGTTCACCGGGGTAGGCAGGATGACGGCGACACCGGTTAGCCCGGCCTCCGGCACGCTCAGTGGCAGCACGTCGAACGGGTCGACGCCGAGCGCCTCCCGGGCGTACGCGATCAGCGCGGCCCGGTCGACCGGCGCACCCGGCGCGGTCGGCCACGGCGGTTCGCCGGTGGTGGTGACCACGTCGCCGACCCGGACCGTGACGGGCAGCAGCGAACCGAAGAGCCGGGCCAGGTCGGTGACGGTCGGGGTGGCGAACCACTGGTCGGCGTCGCGGCGGGGCACCAGCGTGACGGTGGTGCCCGGTTCGGCGCGGGCGGCCTGCGGCGGTGCCACGCTCACCGCGTACCGGCCGTCGGCGTACCCGGTCCAGCGGACCGTGGGGTGCTCGCCGTTGCGGGTGAGCACCTGGATTTCGTCGGCGACCAGGAAGCAGGAGAGCAGGCCGATGCCGAACTGGCCGAGAAACTCGTGGCGGGAGAAGCCCAGCTCGTCCCTTTTGGAGCTTCGGCCGATGGTGGCCAGCAGCTCGTGCACCTGCGCCTCGGTCAGGCCGATGCCGGTGTCGTGCACCCGCAGGGTGCCGTCGCCGGTGCGGTCCGGGGTTTCGATGCGGACCAGGGCGGGCGCGTCCGGTTCGGTCGAGCGGCGTGCCGTGATCGCGTCCACCGCGTTCTGCAGCAGCTCACGGACGTACACCCGTGGGCTGCCGTAGAGGTGATGGCTGAGCAGGTCGACGACGCCACGGAGGTCGACCTGGAAGGTGTGGTCCACGCCTGTCTTCTCCCCCGGTCCCGAATACCGGCGCCCACCGTACCGATGATCACCGACGGGCGCGTCCCCCTTTCGCCCGGCGGCTTGACCCTCGACCCGGTCGAACCCGCACGGTCACCGGCATGACAGCTTCCGCTCTCGGCCGGGACTTCCGGCTGCTCTGGTGCGCCGCCGTCGCGTCGCGGTTCGGTGACGCCCTGCGTACGCCGGCTCTGGCCCTGCTGGCGGCGGCGGTGACCCGCGATCCCCGGGTCATCGCGGCGGTCACCGTGGCCGCGCAGGTGCCGCCGCTGCTCCTCGGCCTGCTCGGTGGCGTGTACGCCGACCGTTGGGACCGCCGCCGCACGATGGCCCTGGTGGACGGGGTACGCGCCGGGGTGGTGGCGGCGTTGGCCGCGGCGGTCGCCGCCGACCGGGCCGGCGTCGAGGTGCTGCTGGTGGCGGCGTTCCTCCTGGCCGGGTTGGGCACGCTGTTCGACTCCGCCTCGTTCGCGCTGCTTCCCGCGCTGGTGCCGCCGGCCGGGCTGACCCGGGCGAACGGCCGACTTCAGGCCGGTACGGCCGTCGCGGGTGGTTTTCTCGGCGCTCCCGCCGCCGGTGTCCTCTTCGCCACCGCCCCGGCTCTCCCCTTCGCCGTGGACGCCGTCACCTTCGCCGTGGCCGCCGTACTGGTGCTGGCGCTCGCTCCGGCACCCGTGGTGGCGGCGAAGGCGCCGCGCGGGTCGGTGTGGGGCGAGGTCGTCGAGGGGGTGCGATGGCTGCGCGGGCACCAGACACTGTGGAGGGTGACGCTGCTCGCCGCCGCGAGC
This sequence comes from Micromonospora sp. ALFpr18c, assembly GCF_008868155.1. GTDB lineage: Bacteria > Actinomycetota > Actinomycetes > Mycobacteriales > Micromonosporaceae > Micromonospora. The sequence continues at coordinate 100,598 of NZ_WBKR01000002.1, read as the reverse complement.
AACCTGGCGATCAGCGGCATCATGGCGGTGCTGGTGCTCTACGCGCTGGACGTGCTGCGGGTGCCGCCGGCCGGGTACGGGCTGTTCGCCGCTGCGGCGATCCTCGGTGGCGTGGCCGGGGCGCTGGGTGCGGGTCGGCTCGCCGCCCGACTCGGCACGGTGCCCGCGCTGTGCGCGGTGCTCGCCGCGCAGACGGTGGCGCTGACCGGGTTCGCGCTGGCCCGACATCCGCTGCCGGGCGGGTTCGCGCTGGCCGTCTTCGCCGCGGGCACGGTGGTGTGGAACATCCTGTGTGCGTCGTACGGGCAGCGACACGTGCCGGCGGGGCTCCTCGGCCGGGTGGGCGCGGCCCAGCGGATGGTCGGCCTGCTCACCGCCCCGGTCGGCGCGATGCTCGCCGGGCTGGCCGCCGCGGCGTACGGCACGGTGCCGGTGACGGACGCGGCGGCGGGCACGTTCGCACTGGTCACGCTTGCCGCGTGGCGGACACTGCGGCCAGCCGCGCGGGCTGCTTCCCGCCCGGTCGGCGCAGCCTAGCCCGGGGTCCGTTCCCGGTGGGACAACCCGGACAGGCGCAGCGCGATCCGCCGTCGGGCCGGTGGCACGGCGCCAACCACCCGGAGCAGGACGTCACGGGCCGGCCGCCGGGCCGGGGAGAGGGTGGCCATCCGGGTCAGCCCGGCGGCGAAGCTCAGCACGTCCTCGGCCATCGGCCGCTGCCGGGCGTTGTAGTCGTCGAGCGCCGTCTCCGGGCCGCCGTCCAGGACGTCGGCGAGGGCGGTGCCGAGGGCCACCGCGTCGCAGATGCCGAGGTTCATGCCCTGGCCGCCGGCGGGGCTGTGCACGTGGCCGGCGTCCCCGGCGAGCAGCACCGGCCCGGACCGGAAGGTGTCGGCGATCCGGTGGCGTACCCGGAACCGGGAACCCCAGAGCACCTCGGTCACCTGGTCCGGTCTCCGCGTCGGGCCACGCTCGTCGAGCAGCGCCTGGAGGTACGCCGCGTCCGGGTCGGCCGGGGCCGTCGCCACGGCGGCGACCAGCCGCACCACACCGTCCGGCAGTGGTGCCCAGACCAGCGGCCCGGGGCGGGCGAGGAAGAGCGCCGCCTCGTCGCGGGGCAGCGTGCTCCGTACGCGTACGTCGGCGAGCACGAAGGACTCCTCGTCGGCAGGACCGGTGAAGCCGATGCCGGCCAACTGACGGACCGTGCTGTGCAGGCCGTCCGCGCCGACCACGTACCGGGCGCGCACCTCCGTGCCGTCGACCTGCGCGAGCACCCCCTCGCCGGTGCGGCTCAGACCGGTCAGCCGGCACGGCCGGCGTACCCGTACGCCGAGGTCGACCAACTGCGCGGTGAGCACGTCTTCGGTGACGGCCTGGGAGACCAGCAGCGCATAGGGGTAACGGGACGGCAGCTCGTGGAACGGGACCGACAGCAGCACCCGGTCCCGGTCGCGGACCGTGAAGCGCGGCGCCCGCACCCCCTGGGCGACCAGGGGCGCCGCGGCGCCGATCCGGTCCAGCACCTCCAGGGTGTACGCGTGCACGACCGCCGCGCGAGACGTCACCGGTGGGTCGGCGACCTGGTCGAGGACGGTCACCCGCACCCCGCGCCGGGCCAGTGTCAGCGCGGTGGCGAGGCCGGTGGGGCCCGCTCCCACCACCAGGACGTCGGTACTCGTGGGCAGCATGGCCACCTCCGGAAACGACTGCTGCCAACACATGTTGGCAAACGCTTGTTGGCAGATTAGGAGCGTGCCGATTGTGTGTCAACAGGTGTTGGCCTACCGTCGTTGGCATGACCGCGCCCGCCCGCTCGACCCAGCCCCGCCGTTCGGACGCCACCCGGGCGGCGATCCTCCAGGCCGCCCGGGAACGGTTCGCCGCCGACGGGTACGAACGCGCCACCATCCGGGCCATCGCCGCCGACGCCCGGATCGACCCGTCCATGGTCATGCGCTACTACGGCAGCAAGGAGGGGCTCTTCGCGGCGGCGGCCGAGTTCGACCTGCGCCTGCCCGACCTGGCCGTCGTACCGCCAGCGCAGCTCGGTGAGACGCTGGTCCGGCACTTCCTCAGCCGGTGGGAGGGCGACGAGACCCTCGTCGCGCTGCTGCGGTCCGCCAGCACCAACCCGGGCGCGGCCGAACGGATGCGCGGCATCTTCACCGACCAGCTCACCGCCGCCGTGTCCACGTTCGGCACCGATCCCGCGATGACCGCCCGGCGCGCCGGCCTGGTGGCCAGTCAGATCCTCGGCCTCGCCTTCACCCGCTACATCGTCCGCCTGCCGCCCATGGTGGACGTCGAGCCGGATGAGCTGGTCGCCTGGATCGGGCCGACCCTCCAGCGCTACCTGACCGGGCAGCCGGAGGCCTGAGCCAACCTTTTGCCCCTCCCCGTGCGTCTGCCAGGTGACGCGCGACGCGACGGCCGGAAGGGGGGCGGATGGGATCCACGGCGAACGACGGCCGCGACGGCTACCTCGCCTTCGTGGAGAACCACCAGCACCGGCTCCTGCGTGCGGCCTACCTGATCTGCGGCAACCGGCACCAGGCCGAGGATCTCCTCCAGGACGCCCTGCTGAAACTCGCGCTGCGTTGGCCCTCGGTCCGCGAGGGCGACCCCTCCGCGTACGTGCGGACGATCCTCTACCGCGACGCGGTGTCCTGGTGGCGTCGCCGCCGTCGCGAATGGCTCAGCGCCACACCGCCGGAACAGGTGGCCCCCGACCGGGACGGCGCGTTGCGGCTCACGCTGCACGACGCGCTGGGTCTGCTGCCGCCCCGGCAGCGGGCCGTACTGGTGCTGCGCTACTACGAGGACCTGACCGAGGTCGCCACGGCGGAGGCGCTCGGGGTGACCGTCGGCACCGTGAAGAGCCAGTGCCACGCCGCCCTGCGCCGACTCCGCGAGGTGGCTCCGGACCTCGCCCTCGACGCCCGACCGGGCGGCGGCGCGGCGACCACCGGCGTGGAGGTGAACCCGTGAACGAGCAGGAGCTACGTCGGCTACTGACCGTCAGCGTCGAGGACGTACTGCCCAGCCAGCCCGCAAGTGCGCACTGGGACCGGGCGCGACGCACCCGGCGTACCCGGCGGGCCGTCGGTGCGGTCGCCCTGGCCGTGGCGCTGCTCGGTGGCGGCACGGTGGCGGCCCTCCGACCGCCGGCCGATCCGCCGCCGGACCACTCGGTGGCACCGACCCCGACCGCCGAGCCCACCCACGCCGGGCCCGTGCAGCGACCTCCCGCCGAGCTGACCTTCCCACCCGATCCGTTGGCCCGGCTCGCCGACCCGGCGACCGTGCCGCTCTCCGCGCGACCGGTCCAGCGGGCGCTGGCGCTGTTCCAGCCCGTGGACGAGGAGTTCCGCGCGGACGGCGCGGTCCGGGTCCTCGGCGACGACGGCGTGGTGCGCAGTCTCGACGTCGTGACCCTGGCACCCACCCGGGACGAGAGCGGCAACGAGGCACCCGCCGTCAAGCCGGGGGTGTTGTCGCCGGACGGCCGATCCGCCGCCTTCGCCCAGACCAACGAGCTGATCATGATCGACCTCACCACCGCGGCCGTGCGCCGGATACCGCTTGAGGGCTACCTGGAGCTGGTGGTCTGGGCCAACGACCGGGTCCTGGTGGGCGGCGACAACCGGACGTACGCAGTGGACCGGGTCACCGCCACGGCCGGCACGAGCGACGTGTCGGCCTGGAACGTGGTCGCACCCGACCCGGAGGCCGGCCGCGACGCGGCGCTGGTCGAGGTGACCGGCGAGCGGGGTGGCCTGACACTGGTCAGCCGGACCGCCCGGGAGGGCGCGATCCGCTCCGAAGAGCGGATCACCGGCGACGGGCTGCCCGCGCCGTATGAGGTCAACGAATTCTACGGTCGGGGCTGGCTGCACGGCGAACGAATCGCCAGCGCGGCGTGGATCACCAGCGGCGAGATCGACGGCGCCGAGGGAGCGGCCGTGCTGGACGCCCGTACCGGCGCGGTGACCCACCTGCTCGACCTGGGTCGGGAGCGCGCCAAGGGCTGTTGCCCGGTGCTGGGCTGGGACAACAGGGGAGCGGTGCTGCTCCGCCTGGAACCGGCCGGCCTGGCTCGGTGGAACCCGGAGACCGGCGAGATCACCGGCATCGTCCGCGACCTGCCCGGCATGGTGGCGCTGGCCGGCTGAGCACCGCCCCCCGCGCGGCCGTTCGCGGGCGCGCGGGGGACGTGCTCAGGTGATCAGGCGGCGAGGCCGCCGGGCTGGTCGCCCTTCACCACGGGCGCCCGGACCAGGTTGCCCCACTCGGTCCACGAGCCGTCGTAGTTGCGCACCTGCGGGTAGCCCAGCAGGTGCCGCAGCACGAACCAGGTGTGGCTGGAACGCTCACCGATCCGGCAGTAGGCGATGACGTCGTCGTCCGGGCTCAGCCCGAGCTGGTCGGCGTAGATCGCCTTCAGCTCGTCGGCGGACTTGAACGTCCCGTCCTCGTTCGCGGCGGACTTCCACGGCTTGCTGACCGCGCCCGGAATGTGCCCACCCCGCAGGGCACCCTCCTGCGGGTAGTCCGGCATGTGCAGCATCTCGCCGGTGTACTCACCCGGCGACCGGACGTCGACCAGCGGCCGGCCGGCGGCGATGTGCGCCATCACCTGCTCGCGGTACGCCCGCAGCGGCGCGTCGTCGCGCAACGGCACCGGATAGTCGGCGCGCGGGCGGGCCGGCTTGTCGCGGGTCACCTCGCGGCCCTCGGCGATCCACTTCTGCCGGCCACCGTCGAGCAGCCGCACGTCGGCGTGGCCGAAGAGCGAGAACACCCAGAGGGCGTACGCGGCCCACCAGTTGAAGTTGTCGCCGTAGAAGACGACGGTGTCGCCCCGGCCGATGCCCTTCGCGGCGCACAGCTCGGCGAAGCTCTTGGCATCCAGGTAGTCCCGGGTCACCTGGTCGTTCAGCTCCAGGTGCCAGTCGACCTTCACGGCGCCCGGAATGTGACCGGATTCGTAGAGCAGCACGTCCTCGTCGGACTCGACCACCACGAGGCCCTCGTCGCCCAGGTGCTCGGCCAGCCACTCGGTGGTGACCAGCCGCTGCGGGTCCGCGTACGACTGGAGGCGGGGATCAGGATCGTTGGGCACAGACATGATCCCCAAGGTACGCCGCAACCCCGCCCGCCGACCGGCCATCGGATGCGACGCAGAGTGGGCGGATGACCCGCACGTTGATCGGTCGAGTGGCGAACTGGATGCTTGCCAGCGAGTGAGATGGGGGATGTCGCCCGACTGCACGGCGGTCGTGTCGATGTTCGGGCGCGTGCACTCTGCCCGGGTCATCGGATCCAACCGACGATTCGGTCGTACAGCTCGGTCGGGTCCTCGTCGGGCCGCTCCGTGAACGCGATGTGGTATAGGGTGCCGACGTGCATCGACAGCCCGATCCGGTCACTGCGGTACGCCTCGAACAGGCGCACCTGCGCCGGCGAGCACGGCCATGAGGTGCCGGGGTCGCACTGCTGGCATTCCCACTCCGGCCGGCGGGGCACGTGCTCGTCAGCCATTCGCGCCTCAAGCGCCTCGATTTCGCGGATGGACTGCTGGTAGCGGGCCTCGACCGCGGCGCGGACGCTGGTCGGCGCCTCGCCCATCACGGTGTTGGCCCCTCGTAGAGATGCTCGGCCCGCCGCTGCTGCGCCAGGTCGCGTAGCCGCCGCTGAGCGGCCTGCCGGTCGGCGGCTTCCCAGGTCCGGCCGGCGGAGGGCTCGCAGCGCGGCCAACGGCGGGTGATGCGGTTGATCAGGTTGCGCCACATCGACATCCCTTCCGGGTGGATGGGGGCCGCGGCGGGCGGGGGTGTTGCCGGCACCGCGGCATTGAGGACTCCCCGCTACCGCTGGCGTTGGTTGCTGACCGGAGCCGGGCGATAGCGGGATGCCACCAAAAGCTAGTGCACTAGGTTTGCCGGGGCAAGGGTGTCGCGGAAACTTGGCACACCAGGTCGCGTGTGATCGACTGGGCGGGCTGACCGGAGGTTGTATCCCCATGGCCAAGACGCCTGCCTATCTGGCGATCGCCGCGGAGCTGCGTGCCCAGATCCAGTCCGGCGCGCTGGCGGCCGGCGCCAAGCTGCCTAGTGAGACCAAGCTGATGCAGCAGTACGCCGTGAGCCGCACCGTCGCCAAGTGGGCAATCTCTGTTCTCAAGGCAGAGTTGCTCGTCGAGGGTCGGCCTGGATCGGGCGTGTACGTACGCGCCACCCGCCAACTGGTCCGACGCGCGCATGGTCGCGACCTGCGTGCGACACCGGGACCGACGTCCCCGTTCGCCCGCGACGCGGCCCGGGCCGGACAACGCGGCACCTGGGAGCACGACAGCCATCACGACCTGGCGGACGAGCGGATCGCCCTCCGCCTCGGCGTCGAGCCCGATGCGCCGGTCATGCGCACGGCGTATCGATTCCTCGCCGACGGCGAGCCGATCCAGCTGTCGACGTCGTACGAGCCGCTGAGCATCACAGGGGGCACCTCGGTGGAGTGGCCCGAGGCGGGCGCGGCGGTCGGGGTGGTGGCCCGCCTGGACGTGATCGGTGTGCGCGTCGACGAATTCGAGGAGCGGATCAATTCTCGGCCGGCACTGGCGGCTGAAGTCGCCGCGCTCGACCTGCCCGCCCGCGCCGACGTGTACGAGATCGCCCGGACGTACTACGCGGCGGGCGTGCCGGTCGAGACCGCGGACATCGTGCTGCCGCGCGGCCGCTACGAGCTGGTGTACCGCATCCCGGTGATCTGATGCTCGGCCCTGACCAGCGAGGCGCGCCCACGGGCTGGCCCGCAGCCGGTCCATCTCCTCAAGGAGGCCCTGCCGCTCGGCCTCGCGGCGCTCCAGCTCGGTAGTGGGCGCACTGACCGGGCGAGCTCGGGCGGGGTGCGCGGTGGTGCGGCGCCGACAGCCATGACGAACAGGCCGACCAGGGTGGACGTGTACCGCAGCGACGGCGCGGTGTGCAGGGTGCGCACCCGTCAGTCGACGATCGGCCCGAGCAGCGGACGCTTGGCGGTCACCGTGTCGCCGGACGAGCGACCGGTCAGCCGCCGCTTGATCCACGGGGCGAGGTGCTGCCCGGCCCAGCGCAGGTCGGCGGCGCGGGCGGCCAGCCACGGGGTCGGTGCCGGATGCGGGGGGACCATCAGCCACTCCTCGTCGCAGCCCATCCCGAGCGCGTTCAACACCTGCCCGGCGACCCGCCGGTGCCCGGCCGGGGAGAGGTGCAGCCGGTCGGTGCTCCAGAGCATCGGGTTGAGGAAGGTGTCGTCGGCGTACAGGTCGACCATGATCGCGCCATGCCGCTCGGCGGTCTCGCCGACCGCCTGGTTGAGCAGTTGCACCCGAGGGGCGACGAGGCGCTGACCGGGCAGCCGGGCCATCACGTCGGCGAAGCGGAACAGCAGCACGTCCGCGCCGCCGGACCGCAACTGCCGGACGACCTCGTCGAAGCGGGAGACCAGCGTGTCCGGGTCGAAGGTGCGCCGCAGCACGTCGTTGCCACCGGCTGCGAAGCTGATCAGGTCGGGCTTCATCGCCACCGCGGAGGGCACCTGCTCGGCGACCACGCTGGGAAAGAGCCGACCCCGGATGGCCAGGTTCGCGTACCGGAAGTCGGGGCCCGCGTCGGCGGCGAGCCGGGTCGCCACCAGGTCCGCCCATCCCCGATAGGTGCCATCGGGGTACGCGTCGTCCATGCCCTCGGTGAAGCTGTCCCCGACCGCGACAAAACTGCGCCAGCGCACCCGCGCCTCCCTCACGCCACTCGTTGCCTGCGGCGACCAGTCTGACACCGCGGGCACGGCCCGCGGAGCCCCGAACCGACGACGTGGCGGAGGTCATGGGGCAGCTCACGGATCTGCCGCCAGCGCACGACCAAGATCGACACAGGATCGCTGAAATCGGGGTGTCCCGATGCCGCGGATACCCCGATATCAGCGACGTTGGGTGGATGCCAATCCGCCTGGTGGCGGGGTGCCGCGGCCCGCGGCCAGGCCCCACAATGGAGGGCCGGTCACCGGGCCAGGCAGCGGGAGGCCGAGTTGAGTCAGGCAAGCGAACCGAGCCCCGCCGGGCCGGCGGTGACCACACCGCGCACCACACGGGCCCGGCAGATCCGCGTCGTGGGGCTGGCCGTCGCACTGGCCGTGCTGGCGGCGGCCCTGGTGCCGATCGTGTTCGCCATGGGTCCGCCGACCCGCGACGACCTGCTCGAGCAGGCCGGCATGAAGGGCAAGCAGCAACTCGTCATCGGGGTGAAGGACGACCAACCCGGCATCTCGCTACGACTGTCGAACAACACCTGGAAGGGCTTCGACGTCGACATCGCGTACATGATCGCCAGCTTCCTCGGGTTCGACCGCTCCCAGGTGCGGTTCCTGCCCATCGAGAGCGAGGACCGGGCCCGTCGACAGGCCAGCGACGGAGACGGGTTCGTCACCGTCGACCTCGTCATCGCCTCGTACAGCATCAACAAGAAACGTGAGGAGGAGGGCGCCGCCTTCTCCGCCGCGTACCTGCACACCGAGCAGTCGGCGGTGACCCTGCAAAGCTTCAAGGGGCCACTGAGCAGCCTTCAGGATCTTGCCGGGCGGGCGGTCTGCTCGCTCACCACCTCGACCTCGATCGAGCGCCTGACCGAGGCCGGCGCGAAGCCGAGAGGCCGCAACCGGATCAGCGAGTGCATCCAGGAGCTGTACGACGGCAAGGTGGAGGCCGTCACCACCGACGCGGCGATCCTCGCCGGCTTCGTCACCGCCGATCAGCCGGGCGACGACGGTCAGCGTTTCCCGGTCACCCTCAAGAACGCGAAGCCGCTGCGGCACTGGGACATCGGCTCGTCCCCGCAGGAGAGGTGGGGCGTCAACACCGGCCCCAACAAGGCGCTCCGCGATCTGGTCGACCTCGCGCTGTACGTCTCGGCGAACGACGAGGAGAACTCGACCTGGGAGAACGCGTACAACGCCAACCTCCGCTGGCAGCAGCAGTACAACCCCGGGCAGCCGGTCGCGGAGCAGGAGCAACCCGAGGCGAGGAAGGTGGAGGTGCGGCAGTGGCCGTGGGAGAGGATCGCGCTACCGGCCCCGGCGCACCCCGGATCGCCACCGGCCCCGGCAAGAGCGGCAAGCCACGCCGGATGGCGGGGGCGCGGCAGGCGCAGCAGTGGCTGCTGACCCTCCTTCCCGCGTTCCCCGTCCTCCTTCTGGTGCTGCGGCTGTGGCAGCTCAGCCGGCAGGACATGTCGACGATGCTGCTGCTGGTGCAGTACGTGAGCCCGCTCGGCCTGCTGAGCGCCCTGCTGATCGCCCTGGTGTGGGCGTTCCCCGTCGTCGTGCTCACCTTCGGCGTACTCGGACGTCTGCTCCGGCTCAGCGCCCCTGACCGCTTCGACCCGGAACGGTCGCTGCTCGCCTCCGGGACGGCACGTACCCCCGGCTGGGTGCTCACCGCGGCGGTCGCGTTGGGGGCGCTCACCTGGCAGCTCCGCTTCCTGCCGTCGCTGCTGATGCTGGGTCTCTGGCTGCTCGCGCTGCGCACCCGCTACCTGCACCCGGACCAGCCGACCCGGGTCCTGGTGGTCAGCGTGGCGCTGCCACTGGCGGCGGCGGTGCTGGCGTACAGCGTGCTCGGCCCGGCGATCTGGACCGCCGTGCAGGAGGGTGAGCTGTCCACGGCGGCGCTGCTGGCCGTGCCGCCTGCCGCCACTCTGCTGCTCACCGGCCCGGTCCCCGACTGGGTCGCCCCGGCGCTGACCCATGGTCTGGCGTTCACGGTCGCCGCCGTGCTCCCGGTGGTGATGGGGGCCGTCTTCCTCCGGGTGCCGCTGCTGCCGACCGCCGCGATCGAGGTCGCGCCGAAGGACACGGCCGAGGCGGCACCGAAAGAGACTGCCGAGGCGGCACCGAAGGACACCGCCGGCCTGGAGGTGGTGCTCGGCGCGCTCATCACCGTCACCGACACGTCGACGATCGTGCTGGACCAGACCGCCGGTGTGCGGTTCCTGCCGAACGGCCAGGTCGAGTCGCAGGTCCTCTGCCCGCAGGCGGCACAGGTGCCGTACAGCCAGGTGTCGGTACGCGGCTGGCCGGTGGAGGAGACCGCCCTGGACTGGATGATGCCCCGGCGCCCGGTGGCCGAGCCGGACGTGCGTTGCGAGGGCCGCCTGCCGCCCGTCCGCCCCGGCCCGTCCTGACGACCGAAATGGATCGCCGATCGCGGCGCGCCGGTTCTACGCTGCCCGAATGCTGCTACGTGTGTCGACCCTCTTGCTGCGGACCCTTCGTGAGGACCCGGCCGACGCGGAGGTGCCGAGCCACCGGCTGCTGCTGCGCGCCGGTTACATCCGTCGCGCCGCGCCGGGCGGCTACACGTGGCTGCCGCTGGGCAAGCTGGTGCTGGACCGGATCACCGAGGTGGTGCGTGCCGAGCTGACCGCGATCGGCGACCAGGAGGTGCACTTCCCGGCGCTGCTGCCCGCCGAGCCGTACCGGACCAGCGGGCGGTGGACGGAGTACGGCGACGACATCTTCACCCTCGTCGACCGGCGCGGCGCCGACCACCTGCTGGCACCCACCCACGAGGAGATGGCGGCGCTGCTGGTCAAGGACCTGTTCAGCTCGTACCGGGACTTCCCGGTGACGCTGTTCCAGGTGCAGACGAAGTTCCGCGACGAGGCACGGCCCCGGGCCGGTCTGCTGCGTGGCCGGGAATTCCTGATGAAGGACGCGTACTCGTTCGACCTGGACGAGGCGGGGCTGCGGGAGGCGTACGCCCGGCACCGGGCGGCGTACCAGCGGATCTTCGATCGGCTGGGCCTGGAGCACACGGTGGTGCACGCCATGTCCGGTGCGATGGGCGGCTCGGCGTCGGAGGAGTTCCTGGCCGCGACGCCGGTCGGCGAGGACACGTTCGTCGGCTGCACGGCCTGCGACTACGCGGCGAACACCGAGGCCGTGGTCACCCGGCCACCCGCCACCGGTGACCCGGCCGCGCAGAGGGCCGTCGAGGTGCACGACACACCCGAGACCCCGACGATCGCCAGCCTGGTGGAGCTGGCCAACGCCCGCCGGCTGGGCGGTCGGGACACCTGGACGGCCGCCGACACGCTCAAGAACGTCGTGCTGACCGTCCGCCAACCGGGTGCCGACCGTGCCGAGCCCTTGGTGGTCGGGCTGCCCGGCGACCGGGAGGTCGACCTGAAGCGGGTCACCGCCGCGCTGGAGCCGGCCCAGGTGGCCGTCTTCGACGAGTGGGCCGAACATCCGGAACTGGTACGCGGGTACATCGGCCCGCAGATCCTCGACAAGCTGGGCATCCGATACCTGGTCGACCCCCGGGTGGTGCCCGGCTCGGCCTGGTTGACCGGGGCGAACGAGCCCGGCCGGCACGCGACCGACGTGGTCTGCGGCCGGGACTTCACGCCCGACGGGACGATCGAGGCGGCCGAGGTGCGCGCCGGCGACCCCTGCCCCGACTGCGGCGACGGCGAGCTGACCATCCGGCGGGGCATCGAGATCGGGCACATCTTCCAGCTCGGTCGCCGGTACACCGACGCGTTCACGGTCGACGTGCTCGGGCCGGCCGGCAAGCCGGTCCGACCCACCATGGGCTGCTACGGCATCGGGATCTCCCGGGCGGTCGCGGCCATCGCCGAGCAGCACCACGACGACCGGGGGCTGATCTGGCCGGCGGCGGTCGCGCCGTGTGACGTACACCTGGTGGTCGCGGGCAAGGGCCCGCAGCTCGACGCGGCGCTGGAGCTCGGCGGACGCCTCGCCGCCGCCGGGCTGCGGGTGCTGGTCGACGACCGCACGCACGTCTCGGCCGGGGTCAAGTTCACCGACGCCGAGCTGATCGGCATCCCCCGCACCGTCGTGGTCGGCCGCCGTCTCGCAGAGGGGTACGTGGAGCTGCGCGAGCGGGCCGGCGACGGGCGCGCGGAGCTGCCGGTGGACGGTCTGGTGGAGCGGATCGTCGACGGGGTACGCCGCGATCGTGGGAACCTGGTGTAGCCGCCACGTCACGGGGTAGTGCAGTTGGATCGGGTGAACAGCTTCGGAGGCTCTCATGACCGGTTACCGGGTCAGCGATGTGATGACCAAGCAGGTGGTGTACCTGTCGGCGGAGACGACCCTGGACGAGGCGGCCAGAGTGATGAAGGAGGCGGACATCGGTGACGTGGTGGTCACCGATGGCGCGAGCCTCGCCGGCATGCTCACCGACCGGGACATCGTGGTGCGGGCCGTTGCGGAGAACAGCTCGCCCGCGGCCACCACGATCGGCTCGATCGTCACCCGCGAGGTCGTCATGATCGAGCAGCACTGCACGGCGGGCGAGGCGGCGGCGCTCATGCGGGACCGGGGCATCCGGCGGGTGCTGGTCTGCGACAGCGACCGCAAGCTCGTCGGGATCGTCTCGCTCGGCGACCTGGCCATGCAGCTCGACCCGACCAGCGCCCTCAGCGAGATCAGCGAGCAGTCCCCGACGGTGTGACGAATCGGGCCGGAGGGCCGGCGGTAGCCTCGACACATGGCTGACATGCCGGCCCGACTGGCCGAGATCGTCGACGAGTTCGCCGCCGCGCCGCGCGACCTGGTGCTGGAGATGCTCCTGGAGTACGCGGACGTCATCCCGCCGCTGCCCGACGGCGCCGCGCGCGAGGGCATGGAGCAGGTGCCGGAGTGTCAGACGGCGTTCTTCCTGCGGGCCCGGGTGACGCCGGAGGGCACCGTGGAGACGCTCTTCGACTGCCCTCCAGAGGCGCCGACCACCCGCGCGTTCGCGGGAATCCTCGCCGACGGGCTGGCCGGCGCGAGCGCCGAGGAGGTGCTGGCCGTGCCGGACGACCTCTACCAGCGGATGGGCCTGGCACAGGCGATCAGCCCGCTGCGGGTACGCGGCGGCACCGCGATCCTGGGCCGGCTCAAGCGGCAGGTACGGGAACAACTCGACTGACCGCGGGGTTGCCACCGATCATGGAGATCGAGATCTATGCGGACGTCATCTGCCCGTGGTGCTACATCGGCAAACGCCGGCTGGATGAGGCCCTCGCCAGCTACGAGGGCGAGGTGACGGTCCGCTACCGACCGTTCCAGCTCGACCCGTCGCCGGTGCCCGAGCCCCGCCCGCTGGTGGAGGCGCTGGCCACCAAGTTCGGAGGCCCGGAGCGTGCCCGGCAGATGGTCGCCCGCGCGACCCAGGTCGCCGCGGGTGACGGGCTACGGCTGGACTACGACCGCGCGGTGATCGCCAACACGTTCGACGCGCACCGGCTGGTCTCCTACGCCACCGATCACGGTCGGGCGGCCGAGATGGTGGAGGCGCTCTACCAGGCGCACTTCAACCGCGGCATCGACGTCGGCTCCCGGGACGCGCTGGCCACCCTGGCCGGTGAGGTCGGCCTGGACCCGGCCGACGCGCGCCGATTCCTCGACTCCGACGAGCGCGTCGCCGACATCGGCGCCCAGTTGGCCGCCGCGCAGGGCCTGGGCATCACCAGCGTGCCGACCTTCGTGCTGGCCGGGAAGTACGCGGTGTCCGGCGCACAGGAGACGCAGACGCTGCTCGCCGCACTCGCCGAGGTCGAGCAGCGCGAGGCCGCAGCGCACTAGCCAGATCGACCGTTGTGATGTTTCACGTGCAACGGTATCGACGTCGATGCCTGGTCAGGCCGGCCTGGCCAGGCCCTCCACCACCTGCGCGCCGGGCAGCGCGCCCAGTGCCGGCCCCGGCAGCGCGATCTTGCTGTGGCGTACGCCGGACCCGATGATCACGTGGGGTGTGGCGATCACCCGCGCGTCCACCAGGATCGGCCACTGCGCCGGCAGCCCGATCGGGGTGATGCCCCCGTACTCCATGCCGGTCAGCTCGACCGCGTCGTCCATCGGGGCGAAGCTGGCCTTGCGCACGTCCAGCGCCCGCCGGGCCACCCCGTTCACGTCAGCCCGGGTGGTGGCCAGGATGATGCAGGCCGCGTAGCGGACCACACCCTCGCGCTTGCCCGCCACCACGACACAGTTGGCCGACACGTCCAACCCCACCTCGTACGCGGCACAGAACGCGGCGGTGTCCGCGAGTTCGGCGTCGATCGGTGCGACCAGGACGTCCTCGACGTCCACCGGAGCTTCGGCGGGCCACTGCGCGATGGCCTCCGCCACCGGCGGGGCGAGCAGGTCGAGGCGAGCACGCGCCGGTTCGGTCTTCAGCGTTCCCATCACGGGTGCGATCCTCGCATCCGGCACGCCGAACCGCCCGGCGACTCCCTCGCCACCCCCGGACGCCACCTCCGCAGCGCGGCTCAACTGCCGGCGAGGAAGGCGTTGTCGCGCATGAAGGAGCGGTCGCGGGCGGCCGCCAACTCCTCCTCGCGTCGGGCCCTGGCCCGTTGCAACTCCAGGTCCTCCAACGCATGCCGGACACCCAGCCGGATCACGCCGTAGAGGAAGACGAAGCCGAAGACGTAGAGGATCACCGTGGTGACGACAGCGAACATGGCGTCACCGTAAGGCGAACGTGAACCGTTGTTGCTCTCATTTCCGCCCGGTTCCCCCGTACGTGTCGGCGAAGTGGTCCGCCCAGGTGCGGACGCCCCGGCCGACCCCGCGGCGCGTCGATCGTCTGACGGAACGACGCGGCACCCTGTGACCTGGTGTGCGGCGGCTCATCCCGAACGGATCAGGTCCAGGACGGTCAGCAGCGCGAAGAACGCGATCACGATCTCGTTGACGATCCAGGAGTGCTCCTCGGCCCACTGCCGCATCCGGGTCAGCGCCCGCGCCGCCTTCCCGCCGAGCAGCAGCAACGCCAGCAGGGGCAGGGCCAGCAGGAGCACGGTGAGCAGCACGAACGGCACCAGATGCCACCACGGCAGATTGTGTCGGGCCACGCTCGCGCCGACCGCCGCCATCGTCAGGTCGTCGGTGGGCGTCACCACGAAGAGCAACGCCCCCGTCCGCAGCGCCCACCGCGGACTGGCATGCCCGACGCTCCCCAGCCACCTCGGCGGGCCGGACCGGTTCCGCCGTACCCAGATCACGACCGCCAGGCAGACCAGCAGCGCGAGCACGACCAGGTCGATGACGGGACCGCGATCGACCTTCCCGGCGATCGTGCTGGCGTCGGCGGCCAGGCCGCTCGCCAGGCGGGTCAGCAGCCAGCTCACCGTCACCCCGGCGGTCACCACCAGCCCGGCGCCGGCGAGGAAGCCCAGCGACGCGGCCCGTGGCCGATCCGACGACGCGAGGAAGACCGCCACGACCAGTTGGGTCCCGGCGACCATCACGACGGCCAGCGGCAGGACGGTCAGGAAGTTCATCGCCCGCCATCCTCCCGGCCGGACCGGGTCGGCACCGCCGAAACCGGGGATCACCCGGCCGGGGCGGCGCCCCCACCCACGACCACCCGGCCGGACAGCAGCGCACCGAGCAGCGCCAGGCCGGCGGTCACCGCGAGGGTCGCCACGTAACTGGCCGGGCCGGGCGCGCTCCCGGCGGCCAGCACCGCGCCCGTCAACGCGAGCACGGTCGCCGCGAACAGGTTGTCGCCGAGTTGCAGCGACGAGCTGTTGCGGCCCTGCTCGCCGGGCGCGGACAGCTCCAAGGTCAGCACCGACAACGACGGGTAGAGCAGCCCCATGCCGAACCCGGCGACCGCCCAGCCCACCACGGCGAATGCCACCGGCAGGTCGGGTCGGACGGCCAACGCCACCGTGGCGGTACCGACGGTGATGCAGCTCAACCCGACGCGCGGCAGGCTGGCACGGGAGGCCGGCACCGGGATCCGACCCTGCGTCCAGGAGCCCGCCGACCAGGCCAACGCGCCGACCGTGAGGACCAGCCCGGCGGCGGTCGGCGACAGGCCCCGCTCCCGGGAGAGCATCAACGGGATGACCACCTCGGCGCCGACGAAGGCCGCCGATGCCAGACCCCGCAGCCCGATCACGGTGGGCAGACCGCGGGCCGCCCGGAGGAACCCGGCCGGCAGCAGGCGTGGCGCGCAGACCAGCAGACCGGCCACCGCGATCGCGATCAGCGCCAGGGCCGCGGCGCCGCGCTGCTGTCCCCCGATGTGCAGCAGTGCGGCGCTCACCGCCGCCCCACACGCCCACCCGATCCGCGCCACCGCGCCGGCCGGCGGCCGGGCCGCCGCGGTGCGCCCGAGCGACCGCAGCCCGGGATGGATCAGCAGCACCGCCGGCACCGCCACCGCCGGCACCGCCAGGAAAACCCACCGCCAGCCCAGGTGCTCCACGATCAGGCCGGCCACCGCCGGCCCGACCAGCGACGGTACGACCCACGCCGCCGCGAACGCGGCGAAGATCCGCCGGTGCAGATCCTGCGGGTACGCCTGCCCGACGATCACGTAGAGCGCCACCGAGAGCAGCCCGGAGCCGAACCCCTGCACCACCCGGCCGACGACCAGCACACCCATCGCGGTAGCGGTCCCCGCAATCAGCAGCCCCAGCACGAACCAGGCGACCCCGTGCCACATCGGCCCTCGCGGCCCACGGGCGTCGCACCAGATGCCGGACACCACCATGGCCAGCACGCCCGTGGCGAACGGGCCACCGAACGCGAGCCCGTACAGCGCCAACCCGTCCAGGCTCCGGGCGACCGTCGGCATCGCCGTACCGACCGCCAACGCCTCGAACGCGAGCAGCGAGATCAACGCGACGCTGCCCACCGTCATCGCCCTCAGCCGGGGTGCGAACAGACCGGGCGCGGCCGGTACGGCGGTGGCGGCTGTGGTCGGCATGAACCGAGCCTGCGACCTCAACCTGGATTGAAGTCAACCGCCGGTGACCCAGCTCTCGTCAGGCGTTCTGAAGTGCTTCCCCGACCCCCTTCACCAGTCCCGAAAAATGCTGGTCGGCCAGGAGGTGCCCAGCGGTGATCACGAGGGCGATCGGCCACTCGATGACCTGGAGTGCGGCGAGCACCCCGAGCCCGGCGTAGTAGGCGACCTTGTCCGGTGGTGGCACCGCGACCTCACCCAGGATCGGCAGGTCCATCCGCCGGCTGTACATCTGGACGTTCTCGTGCGACCCGTTCAGGTGTCTGGTCAGCGTGCTCATTCCGGCCTCCCCGTGTCCGGTGATGGTCGCCGGATTCCACCGCCCGCCTCGTCCATGCGCTGCCGACGCCGGAAACTTCCGCAGCCCGAGGGGCATAACGGATGGCAGGTCGGGAAGCCAGGCCGCCGGACGTGACGCGGCGGGAGGGCGAGATGGCTACCGGACGCATCCTGCCGTCCATCGGTGTACCGCACCTGGTCGGTGAGGCGTCCCGGACCGTCGGGTCGGCGGCGACACGACTGGCCCGACAGGCCGGACTGACCCGTCGCCGGGTCTGGTCGCGCCCCGGCCGGCACCACATTGAGGTGCACGGTGTCTGCCAGGACGGCGGCGACCGGCTGGCCCGCCAGGTGGAGGGTGCCCTGGAGAGGCTGCCCGGGGTGGCCTGGGCACGGGTGAACGCCCCGTCCGGCCGGGTGGTTGTCGCCGTGCAGGCCCCGGAGCCGAGACTGCGCGACCTGATCGCCACGATCGGCCGGATCGAACGGACCTGTGACCACGAACCCGATCCGGAGATCCCGCCGCCGCACCCACCGGAGGAGGGGCCCCGCACCCCGCGCACCCTGGGTGCGCTGGCCTCCGACGCGCTGGGCCTGACCATTTCGGCGGCCACCCGGATCCTGCCGTTCGCGCCGCTGCCCGGCGAGGTGGCCGGCCTGCTCTCGGCGGTGGACCTGCAACCCAAGCTGCACGCGTTCATGGGTAAGAAGCTGCGCTCGGACCCCCGCGCAGACATCATCTTTCCCCTGGCCGAGGCGGTGGTGCAGGGCCTGACCGGCCGGTGGACCGGGATCGTGCTGGACGGTGCCCAACGGATCGTGCAGTGGGGCGAGGATCGCGCCCAACTTGCCGCATGGGAGCGCGCCGAGCCCCGACTGACCGGCGACCCGGAACGCGCCACCGCCCGCTGGCCGGTGATCGACCGACCCCGACCGAAGCCGGACGGCCCGGTCGAGCGGCACATCAACCGGATGCTGGCGGTGGGTGCCACGGCCGGAGCGGCGGCGGTGCCGTTCGCCGGCCCCAAGAGGGCCGCCGCTCTGGGCCTGTCCACGCTGCCCAAGGCCCCCGGCAGCGGACGCGAGGGGTACGCCGCCCAGCTCGGCCGGATGCTCGCCCGGCGCGGTGTGATCGCCATGGACCGCAGTGTGCTCCGCGAGCTGGACCGGATCGACACGCTGGTGTTGGACGCCGCGGTGCTCGGTTCCGACCGGGGTGTCCTGGCCGACCTCGCACCGGCGTCGGGAGTCGACGTCGACCAGGTGGCGGAGCGGGCGTTCGCGCTGTTCGACCCGGCCGATCCGGCCGCCGCACGGTCGGTGGACGGGTGGCGGATCGGACCGCCGGACCACCTGCCGGCGGGCGACATCCCCGACCGGGAGCGGCTCCGCGCCGCCGGAGGGCAACTGCTCGGCCTCGCCCACGGCGACCGGCTCGCCGCTCTGCTGCGGGTCGAACCGGAACCCGCGCCGGGCGTCGACGGCCTTCCGGCCGCCGCGCGGCAGGCCGGGCTGCGGCTGGTCGTGGCCGGCGGCGACGAGCAGCGGTACGGCTTCGCCGACGCGATGCTGCCCGGCGGCGACCAGTTGGTCGAGTCGGTACGCGCGCTGCAACGCGACGGTGCGGTGGTGATGCTGGTGTCCGCGGACCGCAGGGCGCTCGGCGCGTCCGACTGCGGCCTCGGGTTGGCCGATCCGGACGAGCTGCCACCGTGGGGCGCTCACCTACTGGTCGGGGCGGACCTGCGGGTGGTGGCCCTGGTGATCGAGGCGACCGGGGTGGCCCGGCGGACCGCCCAGCAGAACATCCGGCTGTCCATGGCCGGCACCGGTCTCGGGGCGCTGGGTGCGTTCACCGCCCCACCGACGCAGCTGCCGCACCGGGCGCTCGTCGCGGTCAACGGCGCGGCCGGGCTGGCCTTCGCGAACGGCGTCTGGCAGGCCCACCGGCTGCACGACCGGTCGGACACCCCGGTGCCGGTGGCGACCGCCTGGCACCTGATGCCCGTCCGCACCGTGCTCGACCATCTGGGCACCGGCTCGGACGGGTTGGACAGCGCGGAGGCCCAGCGCCGACACGAGAGGCGCGGTGCGGGCGGCGGCGACGCCCCGGCGGGCGGTGGCCTGCTGCGCGCCTTCCTGGACGAGTTGTCCAACCCGTTGACCCCGGTGCTCGCCGCCGGGGCGGTGCTCTCCGCATCGTTCGGCTCGCTTGTCGACGCCGCTCTGGTGGGCAGCGTGGTCGGTGGATCCGCGTTGATCGGGGCGGTGCACGAACGCAACACGGAACGGTCGTTGGCGGAGCTGCTGTCCCGTTCGGCGGTGACCGCACGGGTGCGCCGGGACGGTGCCGAGCGCGTGGTCGCGGCCGAGGACCTGGTCGCCGGGGACGTCATCGTCCTGGAGTCGGGTGACTCGGTGCCCGCCGACTGCCGGGTGCTGGAGTCGGTGGGGTTGGAGGCGGACGAGTCGTCGCTGACCGGCGAGTCGCTGCCGGTCGCCAAGAACGACCGGCCGGTGGTCGCGGCCGCCATCGCCGACCGGCACTCGATGCTGTACGACGGCACCACCATCGCCGCCGGGCACGGTAAGGCTGTGGTGGTGGCGACCGGCGCCGACACGGAGGCGGGGCGCAGTCTCGCGATGGTCCGCCAGGCCCCACCGACCAGCGGCGTGGAAGCCCGGCTCGGCTCGCTGACCAGCGCCGCCATCCCCCTCGCGGCAGGTTCGGCGGTGGCGGTGGCCGGCGCGGGGCTGCTTCGGGGCGTACCTCTGGCCGAGACGGCCGCGACCGCCGCGAACCTCGCCGTCGCGTCGGTGCCGGAAGGGCTGCCGTTCCTGGTCAGCGCGGCGCAGCTGGCGGCCGCGCGGCGACTGGCCGAGCACGGCGCCCTGGTCCGCAACCCGCGCACCATCGAGGCGCTGGGCCGGGTGGACGTGCTCTGCTTCGACAAGACCGGCACCCTCACCGAGGGTAAGTTGCTGCTCGCCGGGGTCGGCGACGGCGTGGGCGACCGGTACGCCGCGGTGGACCGCCTGGACGACCGGCTTGGGTCGACGCTCGCCGCCGCGCTCCGTGCCACTCCTCCCGCAGCCGACCCGGAACAGTTGGCCCTGCAGACCGACCGCGCCGTTCGCCGGGGTGCCGCCACCGCCGGGGTGGTGGAGCAGACCGGCGCCCCCGGCTGGCGCGCCGCCGGCGGGCTGCCGTTCGAGCCGTCCCGTGGCTACCACGCGAGCGTCGGAGAGACCGACGGTCACCTGCTGTTGAGCGTCAAGGGCGCACCGGAGACGGTGCTGCCGCGCTGCGCCGCGCGACGCACCGACGGCCGCCAGGAGCCCCTGGACGACGCCGGCCGAGCGGAGCTGCACCGGATGCTGGCCGACCGGGCCGGGGCAGGGCATCGGATCCTGGCCGTCGCCGAGTGCCAGGTGGACGATCCGACGGTGTCCGACGGGGACGTGCGAGGTCTGACCTTCGTGGGTTTCCTGGCCCTCGCGGACGGGGTCCGGGAGAGCGCCGCGCCGGCGGTACGGCGGATCCGGCAGGCCGGCGTACACACCATCATGATCACCGGTGATCACCCGGCCACCGCCGAGGCGATCGCCGCCACCATCAGCGAGCACGACGAGCAGCGCGTGGTGACCGCCGGCGAGCTGGACCAGCTGGACGACGAGGCGCTCGCCGAGCGGCTGGCCAACACCGACGTGGTGGCCCGCTGCACCCCGACGCACAAGGTGCGGATCATCCAGGCGTTACAGAAGTGCGGGCGGACCGTGGCGATGACCGGTGACGGCGCCAACGACGCCCCGGCGATCCGGCTGGCCGACGTCGGCATCGCCCTCGGTCAGCGGGGCACCCCGGCGGCGCGGGCCGCCGCCGACCTGGTGGTCACCGACGACCGGTTGGAGACCATCATCGCCACCCTGGTCGAGGGGCGGGCGATGTGGTCGTCCGTCCGGCACGCGCTCAGCATCCTGGTCGGCGGCAACCTCGGCGAGATCGCGTTCAGTGTGCTCACTGCGGCGGCGACCGGCCGTTCCGCGCTCACCGGGCGGCAACTGCTGCTGGTCAACCTGCTCACCGACCTGGCACCGGCGCTCGCCATCGCCGTCCGTCCACCCGCGTCGGACCGCACCGACGGCCTCCTGCTGGAGGGCCCGGACGTGTCGCTGGGCGAAACCCTCAGCCGGGAGATCGCGTTGCGGGCGGCGGCGACCACGCTGGGCGCGACCGTCGGCTGGACGCTGGCCCGGTACACCGGCCGCCAGCGACGGGCCGGCACCGTCGCCCTGGTCTCCCTGGTCGGCACCCAACTCGGGCAGACCATCCTGGCCGGCGGCACCAGCCCCGCCGTACTGGCATCCACGGCCGCGTCCCTCGGCGTGCTGGTCGTGGTGGTGCAGACGCCCGGTGTGAGCCAGTTCTTCGGCTGTACGCCACTGGGGCCGGTCGGCTGGACCATCGGCGCGGGCTCGGCGCTCGGCGCCACCTTCGCCAACGGCGCGCTCACCAAGCTGGTGGAACACCTGCCGCAGTCGCGGCCCGCCACCGGTCGGCCCGATGAGACGGCGAACGACGACGGGCCGACCGGGTCCGAGGACTGACCACGATCACGGCGCTCGGACGGCATGCACCGAAGCGAACGTGATGCCGCACAGTCATATTGATGCCGCACAGTCATCACGCTAAACGTGAATCCCCAGCCGGTCAGGCAATCTCCGCTGGCCGGAACGGTTCGCGGGCGGGTGCCTGTTCCGCCCCCAGGGCCTCGGCAAAGTCCTCAGGTGATGCCAAGTAGGGCCAGTGGTCGGTTGCTGTCGCGGGCGTGGTGGCGGTTGGCGGCGGCGATGTTGGTGACGCCGGTCAGGCGTAGTGCGCCGATGGCGGCGTTGCGGAGGGTGGCCATGACCTGTGGTCCGGTGCTGGTGCGGATGTGGGATCGGTCTTCGTCGTAGGTGACGTCGCGGATGTGTGCGCCGTGAGGCGCTGTTGTTTCGAGTGGAGGTGAGAGGCCTTCGCCGCTGGCCCTGTCGCAGCAGGGCGGTGGAGCTGAGGGCAGCCTGATCCGGGAGGTGCCGGGGAGGGTGGGAGCAGCCCTGACAAAGCTGGGGCGTGTCAGTACTGCCAGATGGTGCGGGTCCGGCGAGCGGGATGAAGAGGAGTACGAGAGGAACCTGCGTTTACGTCCCTCAAGATGTCACCGGCCTGGAACCTGGCGGATGTGGGCCGGATGCGGTGCGCACCCTCGATCACGTGTCGTAGGGGAACTCCTGGGTGGTTCTGTGTCTGACTGCCGGGAGGCCATGGTGAAGTGCTGCGGGTTAGCCGTGGCGATGCCGCTGGGACATAGCAGGGCTCCTCCTTCGTCGAGCGAACAGCAGTGAACACGGGCCCGATCTACAGGCCGCCTAGCTGGCTCGTCTCGGGTTATTGTTCGGCCCCGGCCCCGGCTTCGCCGCCTGCTGACTGGCCGCCTGGATTTGCGCCCTCAGCACCCTTTGACTGTCGAGGTTTGATCGAATGCGCGCAGCAAGGGAAAAGGTTGCACGAAGGTGAGCTCAGCGGCGGAGCGTTCCCACAAGACGATCGAATAGCCGCAAGATCACGACTGACATGCGCCTGTCTTGTGCCCAATGATCTTGCGAAGAGAAATCGCCTGGTCAGAGGCGATGTTGGTGGAGCCCAGGGGACTCGAACCCCTAACCCCTGCCTTGCAAAGGCGGATAACGGGCGTTGGACGCTGTCGGCGAGTCACGTTGCTTGCCGTTCTTCGTCCAGCGCCCGTCATCCGTTGCCGAGGAATACCAACCGTTGTCAGCGCTTTCGCTGACTTTCTGCTGACCGTTCGGAGCTAAACCGCCAAGGCAGGCTCGCTGCTCGTGGCGACGATCAGGGCGCGCCATCTGCGCGGACTGCCCCCTATCGCTGGTAAGCTGTCCCGCGCCCAGCCGCGTTACTGCTCCCAGCATAGCCCCCCGACTGGCCCCCACGGGGAGCCCCCCGTCCCGGATGGTACTGGCTACTAACCAAATGTGCCGCCGACTGAGTTGGGTTGCGTCGATTCCCCTCAGCCCTCAACATCGCCTGAGCGGCTTGCTGGTAGGTAGCTCCGACTGGCGGGGTTTGGAGCATGACGGCCGGGTTGTAAGGAGCGGCCGGCATGCGGTGCCTAACGTCGAGGTCGTATTCCAACACGTGCTGCGCCCACTGCCCCAGGTGGCAAAGCATATCGTAATTTCGGTGCTCGCGGTACGCGACAGCGCCGGCTTGCCACATGCCTTTCTCTAGTTGCTCAACAAGGAATAGCGGACTAGTAGGCGTCAGGTGAGACATGCTGATCATACCTTTCGATGGGATCTGTTGGTGCGGGGCGCATGCCAGAACCAACTGGCACACCGCATACAACGGGCACAACCGAGATAACGGTTCACAAGGACGCTCGGATCTTCGGTCATGCCGTCTCTCCCTCTGGTGATTCCGCGGCGCGCTCAATCGCGCGGTAGACCGTCGAGCGGGCCACGCCGAACAGCTCGGCGCTGGTGTGCTCGCCGGCCTTGTGCAAGGCCCCGCCAACTGGCGCGACCCATCCGGCAGTCAGCGCGCGAAGACCTTCCGCACGCGCAAGGAGGCCGCCGCGCACCTCGCGGCCACCGAGACGACCGTCATTCAGGGCACCTACGTCGATCCCGCAGCGGGGAAGGTCCGGTTCAGTACGTACGCAGAGCGGTGGTTGGCGTCGCGGTAGGTGGAGACGACGACGCTCGCCGGCTGGACCTCGCGTCTCCGGGCGCAACTGCTGCCGCACTGGGGGACCTGGCCGGTCGGGCGAATTGATCACCTGGCCGTTCAGGAGTGGGTAACGCGGATGGGCCGTGAGCTGTCGCCGGCCACGGTCGCCCCATGCCACTCGCTGCTGTCGTCCATCCTCGCGTCGGCGGTGCGCGGCCGACTGATCGCGTTCAACCCGTGCGAGGGTGTGCGGCTACCAGCACAGCGCAAGCGCGCGGGAGGGCTGGTCCCGCTCACGCTCGACCAGGTGACGGAACTACTGCTGCCGAGCGTCCCGGATTGGCATCGGCCGGTGGTTGCGGCGGCGGCTGGCGCTGGCCTGCGATGGGGTGAGTGCCTCCGGCTGCGGTGGGCCGATATCGTCCTGCCGGACGACGACGACCAGGACGCAACGTTGACCGTGCGGCGAGTGGTGATCGAGGTCAACGGGCACGCGACGGACAAGCCGTACCCGAAGACAGCTCAGAGCCGCCGTGTTGTCCCGGTCCCGCCGTTCCTGCGGGCCGAGCTGGCGCGGCACCGCGAGCGGACGGACCCCGCCAAGGTGGATCGGGTGTTCACCAACCAGGCAGGCGACCCGATGCTCCGCAGCAACTTCCGGCGCCAGGTCTGGCGACCGTCGCTGGTACGGGCCGGGCTGCTCGGCGAGGTCACGGAAACCGGGCCGTACCGATTTCGGGCCACCTGGCGTTCCACAACACTCAATCGCTACACGCACACGCCAGCCGACTTCCACCGGGTCATCCGAGGCGTTTTCGCATACCCCGCTGACGATCCGCTGACGAAAAAAGACGACCATCGATCAGGTCGCCCAGAATCAGAAGAGGAAGAAGCCCGGTAACCTGCACCGGAGCTTGGTGGAGCCCAGGGGACTCGAACCCCTAACCCCTGCCTTGCAAAGGCAGTGCTCTGCCAGTTGAGCTAGGGCCCCGTGGGCGGCTGCGGTGCCGCCGGTCGTTCACCGCCGGGCCGGACCTCAGCGCAGGTCGGGCGCGGTGGTCGCCTCGTGCCACAGGGCGCGCTCGTCGTTCGAGGCCTTGACCTTGTTGTAAACGACGGCGGCCACGCCGACGACGCCAGCCAGGATCAGCAGCTTCTTGAACATGGGGCAACCCCTCAAGCTCGACTACCGTCGGACGACGTGCGGTGGGGCTAGATGGAATCGAACCATCGACCTCAGAGTTATCAGCTCTGCGCTCTAACCGACTGAGCTATAGCCCCGCGTTGCGACGAGCAAGATTAACCCATCCGCTCGGCCGGACCAAAATCGGGGTCCGGACCGGCGGGCCAGGCCGTCGCCGCCTGCACAACCTACCCGAGTACGGGACGCCGGAGCGACCGCTTTACGCGGTGCCCCGGCGTCCCGATCACTCAGTCCCGCTCGGCGAGGGTCAGCTCGATCCCACCGACCAGGTCGGCGCAGACGTTGTAGACGAACGCGCCCAGCGTGGCCAGAGCGGTGAACAGCACCACGTTGACCAGGCCGATCAGCGCCGAGCTGAGAATCACGCCCTTGGCGGTGATCTGGAAGCCGTTGGTGCTCTGCCCACCGCCGGCGTTGACCAGGTCGCTCAGGCTGTCGTTGACGCTCTGAAACACGCCCATCGCGTCCAACGCCAGGTAGAGCACCGACGTGGCGACCACCACGACGATGAACAGCACCACCGACACGGCGAACGCGAACTTCATCACGGACCAGGGGTCGATCCGCTTGAGGTTCAGTCGGGCCCGGCGCGGCCCGCGGGACGCGGCCGAACTGACCGAGGTACGCGCGGCGCGTACCGCGTCACCGACCCGTGCCGCACCGACGGCGGACGGGTTGCCGATGCCCGGCGGCAGGCCACCGCCGCTGGCCGGGCGACCGGCCCCACCGGTACGTCCCGGGTCCGGCTGCGGCTGCGTCATGCCGGGCGTGATCCGGGGCTGGGTGCCCGTTGTCCCACTGGGTGTCGCCTGACCCGGCCGGACACTGATCGGCTGTGTGGTCGTCGGGCGGGCCGGCGCCGGCGCCGCTGCCGGCGGCGTGGTGGACGTCGGCGCCTCGGCACCAGCCGTCTCACCCTTGTCGCCCGACCCGCTGTCCTCGCCGGGCTCCGGCGGGGGTGTCATACCGGGAGCCCGGGTGAATTTCGGGGCAGGCGCATCGGCGGGGACCGTTGCCCGGCCCACGGCCGCGCGGCCGGTCGCTGGTGTGCCGCCCTTGGCGGCCTCCTCGTCGACCGGGTTGGCCGAGGTCCCCGTGTTCCCCGACTTCGCCTGTGTCTCCGTCATTCAACTAGTCCTGTTCGTCAGGCTCGTCGGCATTGCGAGCAATCGCCACGATAGTCACGCCGTCCGGGAGGTCCATCAGCTTGACCCCCATTGTGTTCCGGTCACGCGTACGGCGTACAGGCTTCACCGGAGTCCGGATGACACCACCGTTGCTGGTGATCGCGAACAGTTCGTCGTCCGGGTCGATCACCACCGCGCCAACCAGACCACCGCGCCGTTCGGTGATCTTCGCAGTCAACACGCCCTTACCTCCCCGGCCCTGCACCGGGTATTCCTCGATCGGGGTACGTTTCGCGTATCCCCCGTTCGTCGCCACCAGGACGTCCAGACCCTCCCGAACGACCTCCATGGCGAGCAGGACGTCGTCGTCCGTGAAGCGCATGCCGATCACGCCGGAGGTGGCCCGACCCATCGGCCGCAACGCCTCGTCGGAGGCGTTGAACCGGATCGCCTGCGCCTTCTTCGAGACCAGCAGCAGGTCGTTCTCCGGCGCCACCAGCGCAGCACCGACCAGCTCGTCCTCATCGCGCAGGTTGATCGCGATGATGCCGCCGGAACGGTTGGAGTCGAACTCCTCGAGCCGCGTCTTCTTCACCAGGCCGTTCTTCGTGGCCAGTACCAGATAGGGGGCTACCTGGTAGTTCGGGATTTCGATGATCTGCGCGATCTGCTCGTCGGGTAGGAAGGCGAGCAGATTGGCCACGTGTTGGCCCTTGGCTACCCTACTGGCCTCCGGTAGCTCGTACGCCTTGGCCCGGTACACGCGCCCCTTGTTCGTGAAGAACAGGATCCAGTCGTGCGTCGAGCAGACGAAGAAGTGGCTGACGATGTCGTCCTGCCGCAGCGTGGCGCCACTGACGCCCTTGCCGCCACGACGCTGCGAGCGGTACAGATCGACCTTGGTCCGCTTGGCGTACCCGGTCCGGGTGATCGTGACGACCACGTCCTCGCGGGCGATGAGGTCCTCCATCGAGACCTCGCCGTCGAACGGGATGATCTGCGTACGCCGATCATCGCCCCACTTCGCGACGATCTCGCCCAGCTCCTCCGAGACGATCCGGCGCTGGCGCTCAGGCTTGGCCAGGATGTCCTTGAGGTCGGCGATCTCGATCTCGAGCTTGGTCAGGTCGTCGACGATGCGCTGCCGCTCCAGGGCGGCGAGGCGACGCAGCTGCATGTCCAGGATCGCGGTGGCCTGGATCTCGTCGATCTCCAGCAGCCGGATCAGGCCCTGCCGGGCGTCGTCGACGGTGGGCGACCGCCGGATCAGCGCGATGACCTCGTCCAGTGCGTCCAGCGCCTTGGCCAGACCGCGCAGGATGTGCGCCCGCTCCTCGGCCTTGCGCAGCCGGAACGCGGTCCGCCGGCGGATCACGTCGATCTGGTGCTCGACGTAGTAGCGGATGAACTGGGCCAGGTTGAGCGTGCGCGGCACGCCGTCGACAAGCGCCAGCATGTTGGCGCCGAAGGTCTCCTGGAGCTGGGTGTGCTTGTAGAGGTTGTTCAGCACCACCTTGGCGACCGCGTCGCGCTTGAGCACGAGCACGATCCGCATGCCGGTACGCCCGGAGGACTCGTCGCGGATGTCGGCGATGCCGGCGAGCTTGCCCTCCTTGATCAGCTCGGCGATCCGCTCGGCGAGGTTGTCCGGGTTGACCTGGTAGGGCAGCTCGCTGACGACCAGGCAGGGCCGCCCCCGCTTGTCCTCCTCGACCTCCACCACGGCCCGCATCCGGATCGAGCCACGACCCGTGCGGTACGCGTCCTGGATGGCGGTCGTGCCGACGATCAGGCCGTGGGTCGGGAAGTCGGGGCCCTTGACGATGCCGAGCAGGGCTTCGAGGGTGGTCTCCTCGTCCTCCTCGGGGTGCTCCAGGCACCACTGCACCGCCGCGCCGATCTCCCGCAGGTTGTGCGGAGGGATCTTGGTGGCCATGCCGACCGCGATGCCCTCGGAGCCGTTCACCAGCAGGTTGGGGATCCGCGACGGCAGGATCGTGGGCTCCTTGGCCCGGCCGTCGTAGTTGTCCTGCAGGTCGACGGTGTCCTCGTCGATGTCCCGCAGCATCTCCATGGCGAGCGGGTCGAGCTTGCACTCGGTGTTGTGGCTGACGAAACCATCGGAGACGAACGAGTGGTCATCGGTGTCGACCCGGACGCTGTAGACCGGCTGCACGCCGGCATCCGTGATCTGCGCCACCTCGGCGTAGTAGAAGCGCCCGTCGACCAGCGGCTCGACCACGTCGAGCACCTCGGTGTTCGTAATCCGGGCAGCGATTTCGTCGCGGTCCCGCTCCCAACGCTCCACCCGGTCCACGTTGTGCCGACGCAGCCAGTCCCGCTCGGTCCAGCGCGGCGCGCCGTGCTCGCGGATGAAGTCGCCGACCAGCGGCACATGGTCGCTGGAGAGCGCCGTGCTGCTCGCCGGCACCTGGGCCAACTCGGCCTCCAGCTTGGCCTGCTTGCGGCCGAGGAAGCCGACGTGCGCCGCGAAGATCCGGGCGTCGCGGCGGTTGGTCACCACGACCTTGATCTCGCCGTTGTCGTAGCGGGTCTGCCGGCTGATCACACCGAACTCCAGCAGCAACTGCTGGACCTCGCGGGCCAACCGCTCACTGCGGGTCGAGTACGAGATCTGCATGGTGTTCCGCGGCAGCAGCGAGGACGAGCCATCGCCCTCGAAGAGGGCCTGGATGAAGGCCCGCTTGACCGCTGCCGGCCCCTGCCAGACGAACTCGGGCACGAACTTCGCGGCGCTTCGGGCACCGACCATGTCGCCGAGCAGGCTCGTCCGCAGCGCGGAGAGGTCCTGCACGTCGAGTTCATGCAGGGTGCTGCCGGAGGCGATGACTCGCTCGCTGACGTAGCGGGGCCCACCGACGGCCAGGTCGTAGGCCGCGAGGACGCGGACGAAGA
Organism: Micromonospora sp. ALFpr18c; assembly: GCF_008868155.1. Taxonomy (GTDB): domain Bacteria; phylum Actinomycetota; class Actinomycetes; order Mycobacteriales; family Micromonosporaceae; genus Micromonospora. The sequence goes on along the minus strand of NZ_WBKR01000002.1, from coordinate 71,523 downwards.
ACTCCCGGTCGACGTTGTTGAACCCGGCCCGCCCCGGGGAGACCCAACCCTCGCTGACGAAGGCACCGGCGAGGACGGCCGCCTCGACGTGCTCCAGCATCGGGTAGCCGATCTCGTCCGGCACCGAGCGCTGGAGAACCACCCGGTCGCCTGGGGAGATCTCGGCGAGCAGCTTCCACAGCAGGGTCGGCACGCCGGCGACGTCCACCAGGCAGAGCACCGGGTGATTGTGGGTGCCGGTCAGCTCGTACCCCTCGCGGGTGCGCAGCCGCAGCGTGGGGTGCTCGCCGGAGTGAAAGAACTTGGAGGCGCGGACCAGGTCGCCGTTGCGGTCGCGGACCTTGAGGTCGATGTCGGTCTCGCTGGACGGCGCCGCGCCGGGCACGATGTCGCCGACCCGGACGCTGCCCTCAGCGGTACGAATACGGACATCTGCGGTCAGACAATATCTCATGGCCGCAGCCGGATCATTACCCGGCGAGCCGAAGTTGCCATTGCCGTCGACCAGCGGGTAGCGCAGCGACCACGGCTGCGCCATCCGGACCAGTGCGTCGTAGATCGCCGAGTCGCCGTGCGGGTGGAACTGGCCCATCACGTCGCCGACGACGCGGGAGCACTTCACGTAGCCGCGGTCCGGCCGGTATCCCGAGTCGAACATCGCGTAGAGGATCTTGCGGTGGACCGGCTTGAGCCCGTCCCGGACGTCCGGCAGCGCCCGACCGACGATGACGCTCATCGCGTAGTCGAGGTAGGAGCGCTGCATCTCCACCTCAAGCCCGACCGGTTCGATCCGGTCGTGCGCGACCACCGCGGCGATGGCCTCGGCGGGGACCTCAGGCTCGTTCGGTGTGGACTCGGGAGAATCGGTCACTGTATACCCTTATCAGACTCAGAGTCGTTTTCGTGCTGTGGATAACGGCTGTGGATACCGGCCAAGCTGTGGATAACTCTGTGGAACAGTGGATCGGCCGGGGCTTGCCCGGCCGATCCACCGAGGTCCGTCAGATGTCCAGGAACCGGACGTCCTTGGCGTTGCGCTGGATGAACGAGCGGCGCGCCTCGACGTCCTCACCCATCAGGACGCTGAACAACTCGTCCGCGGTTGCGGCGTCGTCGAGCGTGACCTGACGCAAAGTACGCGTCGCCGGATTCATCGTGGTCTCCCACAGCTCGGGATAGTTCATCTCGCCGAGGCCCTTGAACCGCTGGATGTCGTCCGGCTTGGCGTTCGGCTTCTTCTGCTGGCGCAGCGCGATGAGCCCGTCCCGCTCGCGGTCGGAGTAGGCGTACTGCGCGTCGTCGCCCTTCTTGTTCCACTTGATCTTGTAGAGCGGCGGGGCCGCCAGGTAGACGTGGCCCAGCTCGACCAGCGGACGCATGAAGCGGAACAGCAGGGTCAGCAGCAGCGTCTGGATGTGCTGGCCGTCGACGTCCGCGTCGGCCATCAGCACCACCTTGTGGTACCGCAGCTTCTCCATGTCGAAGTCGTCGTGGATGCCGGTGCCCAGCGCGGTGATCAGCGCCTGGACCTCGTTGTTCTTCAGCACCCGGTCGATCCGGGCCTTCTCCACGTTGAGGATCTTGCCGCGGATCGGCAGGATCGCCTGGGTCCGCGGGTCACGACCCTGCTTGGCCGAGCCACCGGCCGAGTCGCCCTCGACGATGAACACCTCGGACTCGCGCGGGTCGGTGGACTGGCAGTCGGCCAGCTTGCCCGGCATCGAGCCGGACTCCAGCAGTGACTTGCGGCGGGCCAGCTTGCGCGCCTGCTGCGCGGCGATGCGGGCGCGGGCGGCCTGGGAGGCCTTCGTGATGATCATCTTGGCTTCGGCCGGGTTACGGTCGAACCAGTCGACCAGCCACTCGTTGCAGACCCGCTGCACGAAGCTCTTCACCGGGGTGTTGCCGAGCTTGGTCTTGGTCTGGCCCTCGAACTGCGGGTTGGCGAGCTTGACCGAGATGATCGCCGCGAGCCCTTCGCGGATGTCCTCGCCGGAGAGCTTCTCGTCGCCCTTGAGCAGCTTCTTGTCGGTGCCGTACCGGTTGACCACGCTGGTCAGCGCGGACCGGAAGCCCTCCTCGTGCGTGCCGCCCTCGTGGGTGTTGATCGTGTTGGCGAAGGTGTAGACCGACTCGCCGTACGACTCGTTCCACTGCATGGCGATCTCGACCGACATGCCCTCCTCCTCGGCGCCGAACTCGACCACGGTCTTGTGGATCGGGTTCTTCGAGGCGTTGAGGTGCCGGACGAAGTCGGCGATGCCGCCCTCGTAGAAGAAGGTGACCTCGCGCTGCCGGCCGTCCTCCTCCGCATCCACCCGCTCGTCGAGCAGGTGGATGCGCAGCGCGCGGTTGAGGAAGGCCATCTCCTGCAGGCGCCGGTAAATGGTCTGGAAGTCGAAGTCGACGGTCTCGAAGACGTCCGGGTCGGGCCAGAAGGAAACCGCCGAGCCGGTGCGATCGGTGGTCTCACCCTTGTCCAGAGGACCGGGCTTGGAGTTGTTGTACTGCTGCCGCCACACGAAGCCGGACTTGTGGATCTCCACTGCCATCCGGGTGGAGAGCGCGTTCACGACGGAGACGCCGACACCGTGCAGACCACCGGAGACCGCGTACGCCTTGCCGTCGAACTTGCCACCCGCGTGCAGCACGGTCAGCGCGACCTCGACACCCGGCTTCTTGAGCTTCGGGTGCAGGTCGACGGGGAAACCACGGCCGTTGTCGGTGACCCGGACGCCGCCGTCGGCGAGCAGCACCACGTCGATGGTGTCGCAGTATCCGGCCAGTGCCTCGTCCACCGCGTTGTCGACGACCTCCCAGACGAGGTGGTGCAGACCACGTTCGCCGGTGGACCCGATGTACATACCGGGCCGCTTGCGGACCGCCTCCAGCCCTTCGAGAACGGTGATCGACTCTGCGCCGTACTCCTGCTTGTCCTGCGCTACCACCCTCGGCCACTTTCTCGCGTCGTCGGCGCCGGGAGGGCGCGTCGGGCGCGGGTTCGGCGGACAGGACGCGACGTCGGCGCGCGGACCGGTGCCGGAGACCTCCGGACAACGGGTCGAACGCGCCGGTCGCCGCGGTTGCCCGCGGATCGCGATCGGCTCGACCCGACGTGGAGAATGATTCTGGGGCCACCGGCCCCATCGCTCGCTCCGCACCGAGTCTTCGTCTCACCGTCAATCCTACTGTGCGCGGAGGACAGAACCACCACTCGGCACCCTCAACGAGGCGGCTGAGATGTCCGTAGCCGGCAGAACCCCGCTGCCCGCGACTCCCCCCACACGCCAGGCTCCGATCGCACGCGCCGTCCGCGAACGGGTTGACCCGCACCCGGGCGGGTCGGGGGTCGCGGTCGGCCCGCCCGTGCCGTACGTTTGCGGCGCCCCGGAACCGCCCTTGATCTTTACCGGTCGGAACCGGGACGATCGACCCGATCGACCCGACACGTGCTCTTTAAGAGGTGACAGATGGGGCTGGACAACGTCGCGGTGCACTGGCCGCGGACCGGCCGCTTCTACGATCCGGTCGCGCCGGCGGAGTTCGTCGACTTCGGCGAGATCGTCGACGTGCCGCGAATCTCCGCGCCGACGGCGGCGCTGGCCGAGCTGATCGCGAAGACCGGGACCGTCCGGGCGACCGCGTACACCGAACTGGTGGATCTCCTCCTCGGGCTGGAAGGTGTGTTGTACGCCACAGACGCCGCAGCCGAGGACGAGGACCCGGTGATCGACCCGGACGGGTGCGCCTGGATCGCCGGCGGGATCGAGCGGTTCGTGGCCGGCCACCGGGAGTACGGCGAGGCCGTCACCTTCGACTCGGTCAGCATCGTGCTGCGCGGGTTGCTCGGCGACGGCCGGTTGGCCGAGCAGCAGCTGCGGTGGCTGGAGAGCCGGCTCGACGCGTTGCGCGACGAAAGCGGCGACCCGCCGCAGTGGAACTTCACCTGCGCCGAGTTGGGCGTGCTGGCCGCCTTCTACCGGCGCTGCGCCGAGCGCGGCTTCGCGGTCTACGCCGACGCCTGACCGGCCACCCCGGCCTGCGGTGTGGGGTCGCCGGGTCGGTTGGCCGCGGCGATCACCTGGGTGAGCACCGCGTGCAGGTGTCGCAGGTCCTCGAGCGGCAGGCCGAGCCGCTCGACGATCGCGGCCGGGATGCGTTCCGCCTGCTCGCGGAGCGCCGTTCCGCTGGCGGTGAGGGTGACCGCGAGGCTGCGCTCGTCGGCGGCGTCACGCTCGCGGCGCAGGTAGCCGGCCGCTTCGAGCCGCTTGAGCAGGGGCGACAGGGTGCCCGGATCGAGTTGCAGGAGGCGGCTGAGGTCGCGGCCGGACAGCGGCGCGTGCTGCCACAGCGCCAGCATGACCAGGTACTGCGGATGGGTCAGGCCCATCGGTTCCAGTAGCGGCCGATAGACGGCCACGACGCTGCGTGCCGCCACCGACAGGGCGAAGCACACCTGCTGTTCCAGTGCCAGCGGATCCCCGCCGGCCGGCGGTTCGCTCATCTGTTGCCCTCCCGATGCACGATGGCTATCGTACCGACCATTGGTACACCAACTGTTGGTGTACCAACCATATGGCGGCAGGGTGGAGGCCCAGATGAGCGAGGACGGCGCGGCCACGAGATCCCCCGGCGAGGGCGGCCGGTTCCTGCGGTGGGCCTACCGGCACCTCGCCGGTCCGGCCGACGGCGTCCAGGGCGAGATCCAGGGCGGCTCGGCCGAGGCCCGCGAAGCCTGGAAGCGCGACCTGGCCGAGCGCAAGCGCTACACCCGGGAACAGCGCGAACGCCGGCGCGCCGACCGGCGCACATGACCCACCCGCTCAGCCGTAGGTGTCGCGCGGCCCCCGGCCACGCACCCGGCGCGGCCCCTTCTGCCAGGACGGCGCGGCCGGTCCGTGGATGTGCAGCTTGCGCACCACGTTGTGGCCGACCTCGCTGGCGATCTGCTTGAGCAGCGAACCGGCCAGCAGCCGCAACTGGGTCGCCCACGCGGTCGAACGGGCCTCCACGGTCAGCTCGCCGTTCTCCAGCTTCACCGGCCGGCTGTTCTGCGCGACCTCCGCGCCGACCACCCGCTCCCACGCGCCGAACACCGTGGCCTCGGCCGCGGGCTGCTGCCAGCCGCGCGCCTTCACCAGCCGGTTCAGCACCGCGCTGAGGGGCTGCGGGTCGCGCGGGTCGGGGCCCGGGCCGGAATAGCCGCGCAGCCTCCGCCCCGAGCCGCCGGCGCCATCGCCACCAGAGCCACCACCGGGGGTACGCCGTGCGCGGGCCGCCGCCTGCCGGCGGGACAGCGCCGCGTCGAGCACCGCCCTGGCCAGCTCCGGGCCGGCGGGTGCCGGCCCGTCACCGCCGACCGCTTCCGATCCGGGGGTACGCGCGCCCGCGGCGTCGCCACCACCGGTGGCCTTCGGCCGTGCCGTACCCCCCTCACCGGTCGCTCCGCCACCTCGACCGTTGGTGCGCGGCTCATCCGACACGGCGGACCGTCCCCTCGCCGACCTGGTAGCGGGTGCCGCGCAGGGCAGCCGGCACGTCATCGTCCACGGCACAGGTCACCAGCAGTTGGCTCGCCCCGCCGACCAGCTCCGCCAGACGTTCCCGGCGCCCGGTGTCCAGCTCGGCGAAGACGTCGTCGAGCACCAGCACCGGCTCGATGCCGTCCGCGCGCAGCAGGTCGTAGCCGGCCAGCCGCAGCGCGAGCGCGAACGACCACGACTCGCCGTGGCTGGCGTACCCCTTGGCGGGCAGCGGGCCGAGGGTCAACGCCAACTCGTCGCGGTGCGGGCCGACCAGGGTGGTGCCCCGTTCGATCTCGGCCGAACGCGACGCCGCCAGGGCGGCCGTCAGCGCCTCGGCCAGCGTGGCACGGTCGGTGGTCGGCTCGGCCAGCTCGATCGAGGGTCGGTAGGCGATGCCCGCCGCGCCCCGACCGGCGGCCACCGCGTCGTACGCCTTGGCGACGTGCGGGGTGAGCGCGGCGACCAGCTCCAACCGGCCGGCGAGCAGCTCCGCGCCGTGCTGGGCCAGGTGGGCGTCCCAGACGGCGAGGGTGCCGAGGTCGCCGCCGCGGGAGCCACCCGTCTTGCGGGCCAGGTACGCGGTGCGCAGCAGGGCGTTGCGCTGCTTCACCACCCGCTCGTAGTCGGCCCGCACGCCCGCGTACCGGGGCTGGCGGTTGACCAGGAGGTCGTCCAGGTAGCGGCGACGCTCGGACGGGTCACCCCGGACCAGCTCCAGGTCCTCCGGGGCGAAGAGCACCAGCCGCAGCGCGCCGAGCACGTCGCGGGCCCGTCGAGCCGGGGATCGGCCCAGCCGGGCGCGGTTGGCCTTGCCCGGCACGATCTCCAACTCGACCAGGAGTTCCCGGCCGTCGTGCACCACCGCGCACCGGATCACCGCCGAGGTGGCTCCCATCCGGACCAGTGGGGCGTCCGTGGCGACCCGGTGCGAGTCCAGGGTCGCCACGTAGCCCAGCGCCTCGACGAGGTTCGTCTTGCCGACACCGTTGGCGCCGGTCAGGACGTTCGCCCCCGGCTGGAGGTCGACGGCGACCCGCTCGTACGAGCGGAAGTCGACCAGTTCCAGCCGGTGGACGTACACAGGGTGTGGATACCGCTCAGCGCTTGTGGACGGCGTGGCCACCGAACTGCTGGCGCAGTGCGGCGACGGCCTTCATGGCGGGTGAGTCGTCCTGCCGGGAGGCGAACCGGGCGAACAGCGAGGCGGTGATGACGTTCAGCGGAACGGCCAGCCGGACCGCCTCGTCGACCGTCCACCGGCCCTCGCCGGTGTCCTCGGTGTAGCCGCTCAGCTCGGCCAGCTCCGGGTCCTCGTCGAGGGCCCGGTCCAGCAGGTCGAGCAGCCAGGACCGGACGACGGTGCCCTCGCGCCAGGACTTGAAGACGCCCGGCACGTTGGTCACCAGCTCGGAGGCGGTGAGTAGCTCGTAGCCCTCGGCGTAGGCGTGCATCAGGCCGTACTCGATGCCGTTGTGCACCATCTTCGAGTAGTGCCCGGCGCCGACCGGCCCGGCGTGCACGAAGCCGAACTCGCCCTCCGGCTTGAGCGCGTTGAAGATCGGCATGAGCCGGTCGACGTGCTCCTGGGCACCGCCGACCATCAGCCCGTAGCCGTTCTGCCGGCCCCAGACGCCGCCGGAGACGCCCACGTCGAGGTAGCCGATGCCGCGCTCGTGGAGCCGCTCGGCCCGGGGGGCGTCGTCGCTGAACCGCGAGTTGCCGCCGTCGATGATGATGTCGCCCTCGTCGAGGTACTCGGCGAGTTCGTCGATGGTGGTGTCGGTGACGCCGGCGGGCACCATGACCCACACCGCGCGCGGGGACTCGAGCTTGTTCGCCAGCTCAGCGAGGCTCGCCGCGTCGCTCAGCTGCGCGTCGTGGTCGAAGCCGACCACCTCGTGGCCGGCCGTGCGCAACCGCTCGCGCATGTTGCCGCCCATCCGGCCGAGTCCTACCAGGCCGAGCTGCATGTGTTTCTACCTCCGTGGATCTGGGTGTTGCTGGGCTCGATCAGCGAGACACGCGGATCGGCATGATGAGGTACCGGTACCCCGGAATGACTTCGCCATCCTCGCTGGCCGGTGAGATCACCGCGGGTTTGAAGGCGTCGACGAACGAGAGCACGGCGGTCTGTGAGCCGAGGTTCGCGAGGCCGTCGATGAGGTACTGGGGATTGAAGCCGATGGTCAGCGCGTCCCCGGTGAAGGTGGCCTCCATCGCCTCGCTGGCCCGGGCCTCCTCGGAGCCGCCGGCCTCGACGACCAGGCCGTCCGCGCTGAAGCTCAGCAGCACCGGCGTGGCGCGCTCGGCGACCAGGGCGACCCGCTTGACCACCTCGATCAGGGTGCTGACCGGCACGCGGGCCTCGGCGTTGTGGGTGGCCGGGAAGAGCGAGCGCACCGGCGGGTAGTTGGCGCCGTCCAACAGCCGGCTGGTGGTACGCCGGGTGCCACCAGCAAGACCCACCATGCCCTCACCGGCGGCGCCCTGCGCGAGCGCGAGGGTGACCTCGCCGCCCAGCGGGCCGAGCGCCTTGGCGGTGTCGTTCAGGGTGCGGGCCGGCACCAGGGCGTTGATGCTCACCTCGGGGTCGTCCGGCCGCCACTGGATCTCCCGCAGCGCGAGGCGGTAACGGTCGGTGGCGAGCATCGACAGGGTGCTGCCGGACAGCTCGACGCGGACGCCGGTCATCATCGGCAGCGTCTCGTCACGACCGGCGGCGATGGCCACCTGGGCGACCGCCGTGGCGAACGCGGCGGCGTCGACCGTGCCGGCGCTCTGCGGCATCTCGGGCAGCGCCGGGTAGTCCTCCACCGGCATGGTGGGCAGGGTGAACCGGGCGCTGCCGCAGACCAGCTCCAGGTGCGCGCCGACCGCGGCGATGTCCACCGGCTTGGCCGGCAGCGCCTTGGTGATCTCGGCGAGCAGGCGACCGGAGACCAGCGCGGCGCCGTCGGCGTCACCCTGCACCTCGACGGTGACCTGGCTGGAGACCTCGTAGTCGAACCCGGAGACCCGCAGGTTGCCATCGGTGACGCGGAGCATCACCCCGGCGAGTACCGGTACGGATGGCCGGTTCGGCAGGCTCTTCGCGGTCCACGCCACGGCCTCGGCGAGCGCGTCGCGCTCCACTCGGAACTTCATCAATGCCTCCGCGTCGACGTCAGCGACAACTCTCTCATGCCGACCGCTGCCTACCGTCCCGCCCGACCGTGCGGGTACCCATCGCACCTTAGGGCGCGGGGACATCGGCTGTGCGCCCGACCCCGTGGATCGTGTCGCTGCTGACGTCTGCTCCGGCAGCGTTCGGCCCGATCCACAGAAAGCCCAACGGTGATGATTGGTTTTTGTTCTCTTAGAAGAGATAACTCATCGTCTTCATCGCACCTGTGCAAACTGTGGAGAACCCGGGTTCGCGCAGCTCAGGCAGGTTATCCACCGGTGATTTGACTGTGGATAACCGGGGGTACAACCGGCTCGTGTGTCCACAGCCCGGCTTCGGCGGTCGGTTGTCCACCGTTGTCCACCGGTTGTCCACCGGTAATCCACCGACTTTCTCCCCAAGCCTGTGGACGGCCACGAAGATCATCATTGTCGTCATCCCCAGAACCTTCAACAGGTCGTGCACAGGGCAGTGGTCATCGGTGGACAACGCGACGGTTGTCCCCAAGCGTCCACAGCGTCGTGCACAGGGTTTTTCCACAACCTGTGGGTAACCGGCGGCGGGCCGACTGTAGTTATCCACAGCCGGTGGACAACGAGTTGTGGACAACGAGCGGCAATCGAGGCGGACACGGCTTCGATGCTGTGGTCTGCACCATGTCGAGGGTCAAGCGGGCAGCCCTCAGAAGAAGGAAAAAAACAACGCCCGGCCGGAGATCCGGCCGGGCGTGTCCGTCCCGGGCAACGTGCCGCCGAGGCGGCGGGCGTACCGCTCAGGTGTTCTGCTTGATCCGGTTGGTCAGCTCGGCGATCTGGTTGTAGAGCGACCGCCGCTCCGCCATCTGCTGACGGATCTTGCGGTCGGCGTGCATGACCGTGGTGTGGTCCCGACCGCCGAACGCCTGCCCGATCCGCGGCAGCGACAACTCGGTCAGCTCCCGACACAGATACATGGCCACCTGCCGGGCGTTGACCAGCACCCGGGAGCGGGACTGACCACGCAGGTCCTCCAGGCTCACCCCGAAGTAGTCGGCGGTCGACGCCATGATCTGGTCGGCGTTGATCTCCGGGCCGGCGCCGTCGGGCATGAAGTCCCGGAGCACCTCCTCGGCCAGGGACAACTCGACGGTCGACCGGGTGAGGCTGGCGAACGCGGTCACCCGGATCAGCGCCCCCTCCAACTCCCGGATCGAGTTCGACACCCGGGAGGCGATGAACTCCAGCACGTCCGGCGGGGCGTACATCCGCTCCTGCGCTGCCTTCTTCTGCAGGATCGCGATCCGCGTCTCCAGGTCCGGCGGCTGGATGTCGGCCAGCAGCCCCCACTCGAACCGGGTGCGCATCCGGTCCTCCAGAGTGGCGAGCTGGCGCGGCGACCGGTCGGAGGTGATCACGATCTGCTTGTTGGCGTTGTGCAGGGTATTGAAGGTGTGGAAGAACTCCTCCTGCGTGCGCTCGCGGTTCTCCAGGAACTGAATGTCGTCGATCAGCAGGATGTCGACGTCGCGGTAGCGCCGCTGGAACGCGCTGGTCTTGTCGTCCCGGAGCGAGTTGATGAAGTCGTTGGTGAACTCCTCGGTCGAGACGTACCGGACCGAGCGGGCGTTGCCGAGCGTCGTGGCGTAGTGCCCGATGGCGTGCAGCAGGTGGGTCTTGCCCAGCCCGGAGTGACCGTAGATGAACAGCGGGTTGTACGCCTTCGCCGGTGACTCCGCCACCGCCACGCTCGCCGCGTGCGCGAACCGGTTGGACGAGCCGATGACGAACGTCTCGAACATGTACTTCGGGTTGAGCCGGTTGCCGCCGGTGTCCGCGCCGGGCAGCCGGCGGTCGTCACGACCCCCCGCCCGGTGGTCCACCCCGCTGCGACCCGGGCCGCTGTCCGTTCCGCTGTCCCGGGGCAGCGCGCGGATCACGTGCTGGTCCCGCGGCGTCGCCGCCTCCTCGCGGTAGCGGGGCTCGTACGGCCGGGTGTCCGGGCCGGGCGGATCCAGGCGGGCGGCCTGCTCGTCGTAGCCGCGCCGGTCCGGCCCCTGGTGGGGCGACCGCAACGGCTCCACGAACGACGCGCTGAAGAGCGCCTCCTGCCCGTCACGGCTGGCCGGGATCAGCCCCGACCGGTGCCCGTCGGCCGTCGGCGCGAGGGGCTGCCCGACGGGTGCCGGCGGGGCGCCGGACTCCGGGGCGTACGGCACGCGCTGCTGGTCGGGGATGACCGGGTCGTTTGTCGGCCGTCCAGGGTGCTCGACGTCGAACGGTCCGGCGGGCGGACCCTCGACGTCGATCGACCCCGGCTCCGGTGTGCTGCGGTAGACGGTGCCGGCCGGGCGGCCGCTGGCATCCTCGGCCACCCGCACGGTGACCGCCACCTGGATCGGTCGGCCGAGCCGGCGGGTCAGCGCCTCGGTGATGGCCGGGCGCAGCCGCGATTCGATCACGTCCCGCGTGAACGCGTCCGGAACGGAGAGCAGCGCGGTGTCCTCGACGATCGCCCGTAGCCGCGTCAGTCGGAGGTAGGCGCGTTGCTGAGCGGAGATGATCTCGTCGGCGAGTTCGTCGGTCGCCGCCAACCACACCGCGGCAAGGTCGGTCGTACCGGCCACCGTCGTGCCACCCCCTCGCCTCTGCTCCCGGCCGCCGCTGTCTGCCAGCCGGCCGTCCCGGGCCCGCCGCGTGCGCGGGTGGAACATCACCCACCCGGACGTCAACCGGTGGTCGTCCACAGGTTATCCACAACCTGTGTGCAGACCGATGGTGGCCGCCCGTCGGACGCGGGTGGGACCTGCCCCCTGCCTGAACGGGCGCTGAAGCGGGTTCACCGTGCCGAACGATTCACTACCTTGTCCGGTCTTGCCTGTGCGACGACCGGAGCTTCCGACGCTCACCGCAATCGGGCACGGTAACAGCGTTGTCCCTGCGCCATCAACCGGCGGCGCGAAGGCACCCTTGTCGGCATCAGCGAAAACCGCCCCTTCGGTCCCGGGCGAGTCCCGGCCCGGACCCGTTGTCCGCCGCAGCGGGGTGTTTGACGGTCATTGCCCCCCTGCGTAGGCTGGAGCGGCTGCTCTCTCGCCCTCTGCTAGGGTGATGGGTGCTTGCTGTCCGCGGCCGCATCCCCGCATCGCCGAGGTCCCGCTCCGCCGGGCAGCACCGATCGGTGGCCACCGTCGAGGTGGCCTGGACCACCCCACGACCCCGGCGATCCCGTCGCCCGGGGCGCGTACGAAAACGGAGAGCCTGACGTGAGCAAGCGCACCTACCAGCCGAACAACCGCCGGCGCGCGAAGACCCACGGCTTCCGGCTGCGCATGCGCACCCGTGCCGGCCGTGCCATCCTCTCGAGCCGCCGCGCCAAGGGTCGCACCACCCTGTCGGCCTGAGCCGACCGGGCCGGTCCGGGGAACGTGGGCAGTCGTGCTGGCCGCCGCACAGCGACTGCGGCGCAGCACTGACTTCGCCGCAGCGGTCCGCGGTGGCCGACGCGCCGGACGAGGCGCCGTCGTGGTCCATCTGACCGTGCCGGCGACCATCGACCCCAGCACAGTGACCTCGCCGGAGCCGGCGCGGGACGCTGACGCGGAGCAGTCCTCCGCGTCGACCCGCGCCGGCTTCGTCGTGTCCAAGGCCGTCGGTAACGCGGTGGTCCGCAACCAGGTGCGCCGTCGACTGCGGGCGTTGACCCGGGACCGACTGGCCGCACTTCCGGCCGGCAGCACCCTCGTCGTACGGGCGCTGCCCGCGGCGGCCGAGGCGTCGTACCCCCGGCTCGCCGCCGACCTGGACGCCGCCATCGCGGTCGCGCGTTCGCCCCGACAACGGCGGTCCCGATGAGCGGTGACCCGGGCACGGCGCCAACCGGTGCGGCCAGGGTGCTGATCGCACCCATCATCGCGTACCGTCGGTGGATAAGTCCGGCGCTGCCGGCCCGCTGTCGGTTCTACCCGTCGTGCAGTGCGTACGCCCAGGAGGCCGTCGCCCGCCACGGCGCGCTCCGGGGAGCCGCCCTCGCGGTCCGGCGGCTGCTGCGCTGCCACCCCTTTCACCCTGGTGGACATGACCCGGTGCCGGAGCCGGGCAGCCGCCGTCGTGCTGATGTGACTGGAGCCCCGAATTGAGTCTGAGTCTCGACTGGATCTACTACGCGATTTCGTGGATCCTGCTGACCTGGCACTCGGCGTGGGACGCCATCGGGGTGCCCGTCGGCGCGGTGATCGGCACGAACTTCGCCTGGATCCTGTCCATCATCTTCCTGGTGGTCACCGTCCGGGTGATCCTGTTCCCGGTCTTCGTCAAGCAGATCAAGTCGCAGCGGGCGATGCAGGCGCTCCAGCCCAAGGTCAAGGAGCTACAGGAGAAGCACAAGGGTGACCGGGAGACGCTCCAGAAGGAGATGATGGAGCTCTACCGGAAGGAAAAGGCCAACCCGCTGATGGGCTGCCTTCCGATGTTCCTCCAGATCCCGGTCTTCCTCGGCCTCTTCCACGTGCTGCGCCGGCTCGACCCGGACAAGCAGAACAAGACCCTGTACGGCTGGACCGTCGACCAGTTCCAGAGCGCCTCGCAGGCGAAGCTCTTCACCGCCCCGATCGCCGGCAAGTTCGGCTCCACGGCCGACGAGCTGGCCAGCCTCGGCGCCAACGGCACCACCGTCAAGATCATTGCTGGTGTCCTCGTCCTGGTGATGATCGCGACCACCTACCTGACCAGCCGTCAGATGATCCTCAAGACCGGTTGGGCCGAGGACCCGCAGCAGCGGATGATCCAGCGACTGATGCTCTACGGCATCCCCGCGTCGCTGCTGATCTCCGGTGCGATCTTCCCGATCGGCGTGATCATCTACTGGGTCACCAACAACCTCTTCACGCTGGGCCAGCAGCAGTGGGTGCTCCGCAAGTTCCCGCCGCCGGTGACCGCCAAGAAGGCCACCGCCCCGGCCGCCAGCCGCAACCCGGTCCAGCCCGCCAAGTCCGCCGGTCTGTTCGGGCGCTCCAAGGCCGCCCCGCCGGCGCCGGTGAAGGCCACCGCGCCCAAGGTGGCGGGCCCGAAGCCGGGTGCCAAGCCCACCAACCCGAAGAAGAGCCGCCCCGCCAAGCGGCAGGGCTGACTCGTCCGGGCCGTCGTCGGGCAACCGGCGGCGGCCCGTTCCGCACCGCGCAGCCGCCGTACGGTCGGCGCCGGACGGAACCGACCGCGCTTGACGCGGCCACGGGCGACACTGCCCGTACAGACGTGCCCGCGGGCACCGGCGACCTCCAGCCGGCCCCGGGAAACCAGTCGGACCCGACGGTCCGGCCGAGCGAGTACGGAGATGAGACCGTGACCGAGACCAGCATGCCCCGCGCCGAGCAGTCCCTGGACGAGGAGGAGACCGCACCGCTCGCGGTGGACGACGACGCCGAGACCGACGACACCGAGACCACCGCCGGCGGCCGGGCGAAGAAGGCCACGGGCGAGGGCGACCTGTTCCGGCAGAGCGAGATCGCAGCCGACTACGTCGAAGGGCTCCTCGACATCCTCGACTACGACGGTGACATCGACGAGTTGGTGGCCGGCGGCCGCCCGGTGGTCGAGGTGGTCGGCGCGCGCCTGCAGAACCTGGTGGGTCAGCGCGGGGCCACCCTGGAGGCACTCCAGGAGCTGACCCGGCTCGCCGTCTTCCGGCAGACCGGGACTCCGAGCCGCCTGCTGCTCGACGTCGGCGGCTACCGGGCGAACCGCCGCAAGGAACTGGCCGCGGTCGCCAAGAACGCCGTCGAGAAGGTCAAGGAGTACGGCGAGCCGGTCCGGCTGGAGCCGATGTCCGCGTTCGAGCGCAAGTGCGTGCACGACGTGGTGAACGCCATGTCCGGCGTGGAGAGCGAGTCCGAGGGTGTCGAGCCGAACCGGCGCATCGTCGTACGGCCGGCGGACTGATCGGGTGACACACGACGACGCCACGGCCGACGCCGTGACCGGCCCGGGCGGCACGCCGCCCGGGCCGTCCGCTGTCCGCCCCGACCACACCGGCAACGCCCCGGCGCAGGACGACGCCGCCCCGTCCCCGGTCGACGCGGCTCTCCCGGCCGAGCTCGCCCCGGCGGCACTGACCCTCTTCGGCGACCGGCTCGACCTGGCCGCCGCGTACGCCGAACTGCTCGCCACCGACGGGGTGGTCCGCGGCCTGATCGGCCCCCGCGAGGCGCCCCGGATCTGGGACCGGCACCTGCTCAACTGCGCCGCGGTCGCCGAGCGGATCCCGACCGCGGCGACCGTGCTCGACGTCGGCTCCGGCGCCGGCCTGCCCGGCCTGGTCCTGGCCATCGCGCGCCCCGACCTGACGGTCACGCTGATCGAACCGCTCGCGCGACGGACGTCGTTCCTCATCGAGGTCGTCGAGCGGCTCGGCCTGACCAGATCGGTACGGGTGTTCCGGGGTCGGGCCGACGAGGCCGCCAGTGGGTCGAGCGGACGGGAGCCGATCAGCGGCGACGTCGTGACCTCCCGCGCGGTCGCACCACTGGACCGCCTGGCGACCTGGAGCCTGCCACTGGCGGTGCGCGGCGGCCGGCTCCTGGCCCTCAAGGGATCATCCGCCGCCGCGGAGATCGAGGAGCACGCCGACGTGGTGGCGCGGGTCGGCGGAGGGGAGCCCACCGTGCACCTCTGCGGTGTCGGAGTCATCGACCCGCCCACGACCGTCGTGGAGATCGTGCGCGAGCGGATGGTCGGCCCGGCCCGCCCCACCGCCAGCAAGCGGACCCGGGGCGGACGGGCCCGCCGCCGCTGACCCTGTGCGCCATCGGGCGTCCGGCCGACGGGTTGCCTCGTTGTACCGGTACGGATGGAACGAGGGTATGAGAACCCGACGTGGACCGGCCACGCCCGTCCGCCGTAGGCTGACCGCGCGTCGATAGTGTGGAGCGGGCGACGGACGTCGTAGGTCTCCGACCGCTCCCGAGGGGCCGTACGCTCCGGGGTGCGAGCGCGGGTGCGGCCAAGTTGACCGGGGCGCGGACCGACCATCCGAAGCGGGCAGGGATGACAGGTGCATGACGACGGCAGGTACGACGATCCACGCGTGACCGGGTCAACCAGCGACCCTGTTTCACGTGAAACCGACTACCCGAGCTGGTCGCCCGGCGAGCCCGGGCCGTCGCCCCGACCAGCGGACAGCGATCCGCTGGTGTCGAGCGACGATCCGGCGGGCCAGCCGGTCGGACCGGAGAGCCCGGATCCGATGACTACTCGACGGGCGTCCGAAGGGCTCACCCGACCGGTCAACGCCGTCGACGTGCGGCAGACGGTCGGACGGCGGAACACCGCAGCGGCGGTGCGTTTCGAGCCGGCGGTCCCGCACCAACCCACCGCGGCGGTCGCTCGGGACGCCGCGCCGGTGGTCGCCGACGCGCCGGTCGGGTCGGCCGAGTCGCTGGCTGCTATGGCGGCCGATCCCACGTACGTTTCACGTGAAACCCCGACGCGCGAAGAGGATGACCCACCGTTGGCTATGGAGGCGATGCGCGCCGTGCAGATCCTGAATCCCAGTGGCGAGGTGACCATGCCTCGGCCGGACCGGACCCGGGTCATGTGCGTCGCCAACCAGAAGGGCGGCGTGGGCAAGACCACGACCACGGTCAACCTTGCGGTGGCACTCGCCCTGCACGGCAACCGGGTGCTCGTCGTCGACCTCGACCCGCAGGGCAACGCCTCCACCGGGCTCAACGTCCCGCACCACACCGGCATCCCGGACGTCTACGACTGCCTTATCAACAGCGTGCCGCTGTCCGAGGTCGCGCAGGCGGTCGAGGGCATCCCCAACCTGTGGTGCGTACCGGCGACGATCGACCTCGCCGGCGCGGAGATCGAGCTGGTGTCCGTCGTCGCTCGCGAATCGCGTCTGGATCGGGCCATCGCCGCCTATCCGGGCCAGTTCGACTACGTCTTCATCGACTGCCCGCCCTCGCTCGGCCTGCTCACGGTCAACGCCCTGGTCGCCGCGCAGGAGGTGCTGATCCCCATCCAGTGCGAGTACTACGCCCTGGAGGGGCTCAACCAGCTGATCAACAACATCAACCTGGTACGGCAGCACCTCAACCCGAAGCTCGACGTCTCCACGATCCTGTTGACGATGTACGACCGCCGTACCCGGTTGGCGGACGCGGTCGAGCAGGACGTCCGGAACCACTTCGGCGACAAGGTCCTCCAGGCGGTCATCCCCCGCAACGTCCGGGTCTCCGAGGCACCCAGCTACGGCCAGTCGGTGATGACCTACGATCCCGGATCGCGGGGAGCCACGAGTTACTTCGAGGCCGCCCAGGAGATCGCCGAGCGGGGCGTCAAGGAGCCGGTGGGCCGGAATGCGTAGTGCGGAAGAGTCGCTGGGAGGCGTGGCATGAAGAACCGTCCTCGGGGCGGTCTGGGTCGGGGCCTGGGGGCGCTCATCCCGACCGGGCCGGTGAACGGCGTCGGCGCCGTGACGGCCGAGCCGGAGAACGGGTCCGTCGATGACGAGGGGACCACCGAACCGACACCGGCGACGGCCTCGGTCGCCCCGCTGGCGGAGACCGAGCTGGCGCTCAGCCCGGTGCCCGGCGCCCGGTTCGCCGAGATCCCGGTCGACGCGATCGTGCCGAACCCGAAGCAGCCCCGCCAGGTCTTCGACGAGGAGGCGCTGGAGGAGCTGAAGACCTCGATCCAGGAGGTCGGCTTCCTTCAGCCGATCGTCGTCCGGCAGCTCGACGACGAGAAGTACGAACTGGTGATGGGCGAGCGGCGTTGGCGCGCCGCTCAGGCCGTGGGGCGGGAGAACATTCCCGCGATCGTCCGGGACACCCGCGACGACGCCATGCTCCGCGACGCGTTGCTGGAGAACATCCACCGGGCCAACCTGAACCCGTTGGAAGAGGCCGCCGCCTACCAGCAGCTGCTGGAGGAGTTCGGTGCCACCCACGAGGAACTCGCTCGCCGGATCGGCCGGAGCCGTCCGCAGATCTCCAACACCATCCGACTGCTGAACCTGCCGGCGCAGGTGCAACGCCGGGTCGCCGCCGGAATCCTTTCGGCGGGTCACGCCCGCGCGCTGCTGAGCCTCGACGAGTCGGAGGCCCAGGAGCAGTTGGCGTTGCGGATCGTGGCCGAGGGCCTCTCGGTCCGCGCGACCGAGGAGATCGTGGCGCTGACGCTGAACGACGGCCCGGCGAAGGGGCAGGCGGCGAAGCGGCGTCCGAAGCCACACGCGCCGGCCCTCTCCGATCTCGCCGACCGCCTGTCCGACCGGTTCGACACCCGGGTGAAGGTCGACATCGGCCGGAGCAAGGGCAAGATCACGATCGAGTTCGCCACGGTCGACGACCTTGAGCGGATCGTCGGAATCATCGGAGTGCAGCAGGAGGAGGAGAGCGGAGACTGACCGCTCTCCGTCGCTCGCGGCCGCGCTCCCTCGGGGCGCGGCCGTTCTGCGTCTGCCGCGCCGGTCCCCGTTTCACGTGAAACGGGGACCGGCGGTGGGTCGGCGCGTGCCCGTGGACCGCCTCCGCAGCCGACCCGAACGCGCCCGACCGGCGGCTGTGGTGATCCGCGCCGCGCTCGTTTCACGTGAAACCGAGCGCTCGTCGGGGCCCCCGGGCGGATGCGGTTGCCCGGGGATCATCATGGAGGGGCCCCGTGCGCCCGCTCAGTAGCCTCCTGCCAGCCCGTAGACCGGTCGCGAGGGCTGGTGTCTGAGCACGTCGAGTCGCGGCCTCTTGGTCGCCTTGCGCGTTCGTGCGTCCGGGCCCCACGTTTCGCCGGACCGGCTTCGAGGGCCCCCGCCCCCGCCTGGACCCGCCGGTCGATCGGGTCTGACTCGGCGGGTGAGAGTGCCGAGTCGGCGTCGCGCGCCTCGACCCGCCGGCCGATTGTCGCCGGGAACCGGGTGGCGGGGTTCGGCCCGGCCGCAACAGCCCGACTCGGTCGCCGGGGTACCGACAGCGGATCGAAGGTGCCGGCGGTGAACTGCTGACGTTGCCCGTGTGCCGGGCGATCGCGGCGGCCGGGGATGGTTCACCCGACCCTCGCGAGAGCCGCGCGGGGAGATGACCGGGGCTGTCGAGGCGCAGGGCTGGCCATCACACGTCCCCGAGCCGCCCCCGCCAGCGGTCCGCAGGAGACTCGACGCACCGGATCGGCCGTCCGGACGCAACGAACGAGGGCCGGAAAAGTTATCCACACCGGTTGTCCACAGGCACCCCCCGTTTCACGTGAAACGCCGCGTGAAAGCGGGTGCCAGCCTGTGGATGACGGCCTGTGTCGGGGATCTCGGCAGCCTGTGGATATCCGTCCACCGGGCGTCGCAGAACCCGGGAACCGATCGACGGTGGACGCTGACCTGGTCGGTCGGGAGCGTTCAATCGGGTAGGGACAGCGGTGCCAGACTCGGTTAGGGTCAGCGTCGTGCACGACACCCCTCCCTCAGTCCCGGACTTCACCCAGTGGCCCTCGTTCCCCTTCGAGGGTGACCTGCGGGTGAAGCAGCTCGACGACCCGGTCCCGGTCGAACCGCCACGCAAGGGCGAGGGCCTCCGGGAATGCACGGCCTGCAACGCGCCAGACGACGCCTACATCTGGGTCGGGGAGCGTTGGCGGGTACGCGCCATGGACCGGCCCACCGGCCTGCCCATGGTGCTCATCCTCGAATCGCGGACCCACCTCGACCTGGGCGACCTACCGAACCTGCTCGCCGCCGAACTGGGCGTGATGACCGTACGTCTGGAGCGGGCCATCCGCTCCCTGGACGGCGTCGCCCGGGTGCACGTCAACCGGTGGGGCGACGGCTCCGCGCACCTGCACATGTGGTTCCTGGCCCGGCCCTACGGCCGGCTTCAGTTGCGCGGCACGTTCCTGTCCCTGTGGGACTCGATCCTGCCGCCGATCTCCGAGGCGCAGTGGCGGGAAAATCTGGCGCTCGTCGCCGCGTGGCTCGCGGAGTTCGGCGGCCGGCCGCTTGCCGAGCCGCCCCGCATCCAGTGGCAGGCGCCGTCCAGCCTGCTGGCCCAGTCCGCTGCGGCGCACGCCGCCGCCGAGGCGGAAGCCGTGTCGGTGATCGAGGCGGCCGAGGAGATCCCAGAGCCGACGTCCGACTCCACGATCGGAACCGACAGCGACAGCGGCGGCGACGCGGTCACCGATGGTGTCCCCGCGACCGGGGCCACCGCCCACGCCGAGCGCGAATCGCCGACCATGGGCACCACCGCACACGCCGACTCGGCGACCCTGCCCACAGCCGTCGAGCCGGAGAAGAAGGCCGGCGCCGGTCCACCACCGGACACCGACGCCGCCGCCGGTGCAGAGGCCAACCTCGGGCACATCCCCGCCGAACGCGCCAACGCCGACGACCCAACCAGCGAACCCGCCAACGCCGACGCCACGGCCGCCGAACACGCCGACGCCGAACACGCCGACGCCGACTTCGATCCCGACGCCGACGAGACCCAGAGCTCGGCCGCCCACCACCGCCGTACCCGCGCGGCAGGAGCGGACGACGCCCAGGTCGGCAGCGGTCGAGAGGCACCGGAGGACGCGCCGTCCGGTCGCTGAGCAATGAGGTTGGCGGTGGCACCGGATGTGCGGCCGCCAACCTCGACGTCGGCAGACGGTGCCGGGTACGCCGAGCGGGTCAGGACGTGGCGATGCGGGCGGCGGCCCGGGTCACCAGGGAACCGATGAGCCGGCCAAAGTCCAGGCCCGCCGCCTGCACGGCGAGCGGCAGCAGCGACGTCTCGGTCATCCCGGGTGAGACGTTGACCTCCAGAACGTGCGGTTGACCCGCAGCGTCCACGATCACGTCGACCCGGGACAGGTCCCGTAGTCCGAGAGCGGTGTGCGCGGCGAGTGCCACGTCCGCCACGGCGGCGGCCACCTCCGGATCCAGCCGGGCCGGAGCGTGCCAGGTGGTCCGCCCGGCGGTGTAGCGGGCGGCGTAGTCGTACACGCCGTTGCGGGGCACGATCTCCACCGGCGGCAGCGCCTGCGGGCCGTCGCCGAGGTCGATTACGGAGACCGCCACGTCCATGCCGGGCACGTACCGCTCCACGAGCGCCGTCGAGTGGTACGCGAAGCAGCCCACCATCGCGGCGGGCAGCGCCGCGGCCTCCCGAACCACCGCACCGCCCAGCCCCGACCCGCCCTGCGCCGGCTTGACCATCAGGGGCAGGCCGAGACGGTCGGCGATCCGGTCCAGGACGGCCACCGCGCCAAGCTCGGAGAAACGGTCGTGCGGGAGAGCCACCCAGTCGGGAGTGGGAATGCCGGCCTCGCGGAGCACCGCCTTGGCCGACGGTTTGTCCCAGGCCAGCCGGGAGGCGCGCGCGTCACAGCCGACGTACGGGACGTCGCACAGATCCAACACACCGCGCAGCGAGCCGTCCTCGCCGGTCGCGCCGTGCAGTGCGATCACCACGGCGTCCGGCGGGTCGGCGGTGAGGGCTGGCAGCAGTGCGACATCGGCGTCCCGCAGTTCCGCCTCGACACCGACGGCACGCAGCGCGTCGAGCACCCGGCGGCCCGAGCGCAGCGACACGTCCCGCTCGTAGGAGAGCCCGCCGGCGAGGACCAGCACACGCAGGTCGGCCGAGACGGCGGGATCGGTCACGAGGAGGCGCTCGGCAGCTGTCGTACCCATGCCGGCATCATGCCAAGTCAGGACCTGGCACGTCGGAGCCGGCCTGGCCGCGCCGACCCGCGGCGCCGCCCACGGCACCGAAGACGCGGCGCATCGCGATCTCTTGCTCCATGACGCCGGCCAGCCGGCGGACGCCCTCGCGGATCCGCTCCGGCGGCGGGAAGCTGAAGTTCAGTCGCATGGTGCTCGTGCCGGTGCCGTCCGCGTAGAAGCCGGTGCCGGGCACGTAGGCGACCCGGGCGGCGACCGCGCGCGGCATCATCGCCTTCGAGTCGAGCCCGTCGGGCAGGGTGGCCCAGACGAAGAGGCCGCCGGCCGGTGTCGTCCAGCTGGTGCCCTCGGGCATCAGGTCCGCCATCGCGTCGAGCAGCGCGTCGCGCCGCTCCCGGTAGACCTCGCGGTAGACCTTGAGCTGCTGCCGCCACGGCATCGTGCCGAGGTAGGTGGCCACCGCCGCCTGGGCGTAGCCGCTGGGGCAGAGGATCTGCGCCTCGCTGGCGATGACCAGCTTGTCGCGGACCGCGTGCGGCGCCAGGATCCAGCCCACCCGCAGACCCGGCGCGAAGGTCTTGGAGAAGGTGCTCAGGTAGAACACCCCGTCGCGGCGGCGGGCGCGCAACGGTGCCGGCGCCTCACCCTCGAACCCCAGCTGGCCGTACGGGTCGTCCTCGACGACGAGCAGACCGGCGCGCTCGCAGATGTCGAGCACCCGTTCGCGGCGCTCCTCGCTGAGGGTCACGCCGGTCGGGTTCTGGTAGGTGGGGATCGTGTAGAGGAACTTCACCCGACGGCCCGCGCGCGCCAGGTCGGCGATGGCCGTCTCCAGCGCCTCCGGGATCAGCCCGTCGGCATCCATGGGTACGTGCACGACCTGGGCCTGGGCAGCCTGGAACACTCCGAGCGCGCCGACGTAGGTCGGCCCCTCGGCGAGCACCACGTCACCCGGGTCGAGGAAGAGTCGGGCCACCAGGTCCAGTGCCTGCTGCCCGCCGACGGTGACCACCACGTCCTCCGGGGAGGCGCCGCATCCGGCGTCGATCCCGGAGAGCGCCATCACCTCGCAGATCCGCTCGCGCAGCTCCAGGGTGCCCTGGCCGATGCCGTACTGAAGGGTGGTGACGCCGTGCTCGGAGCCGAGCCGGCCGAGCATCTCGCCGACCGCGTCGAGCGGCAGGGCGGCGATGTACGGGGCCCCGCCGGCGAGTGAGACGACCTCCGGCCTGCTGGCCACCGCGAAGAGTGCTCGGATCTCCGAGGCGGTCATCCCGCGTACCCGCCGGGCGTACCGGTCGGTGTAGTCGTCGAGTGTCGTGCCGGTCATGACCTCACCTCGATCACTGCTCGGGTGGCTCCCGTCCGGGTACCCCGCACGCGGGCGACCATGGCGGTCGGGACACCGATTGTCGATCCTAGTCGCCTCTGGCCAGGGTGCTGGCCCTCCGTGACGGATCGTCCACATCCCGGACCATCCCTCGGTGCGGTGGCGATCTGCGCGTCCCCTCCCGTACCGCCGATCGGCGGCGTACGATCGCTCGTCGGGGACAGGAAGGCGGCGCTGTCGTTGCGTGCCGGCCTCACCACCGAGCCTATTGTGGGGATGCGCCATATGTCGCGACGTCTGGTCAGCCTGACCCTCGACACGCTTGAGGACCTTCCTCGCCCCTGCCGGCAGTGCGTCTACTGGGAGCTTGATCCGGTCTCCGCCGACCGGGCCTGCGCCGCCGGTGACCCGGGTCTGGAGAAGGAGGCGTGGGTCTCCCAGACCCTGCTGGAGTGGGGTTCCTGCGGCAAGCTCGCGTACGTCGACGGCATGCCGGCGGGTTTCGTGATGTACGCCCCGCCGGCCTACGTGCCCCGCTCGATGGCCTTCCCGACGTCGCCGGTCTCCGCCGACGCGGCGCTGCTGATGACGGCGAACGTGGTGGCCGCCTTCGCCGGTGGTGGGTTGGGCCGGATGCTGGTGCAGGGCGTCGCACGGGACCTGACCAAGCGGGGGATCAAGGCGATCGAGGCGTTCGGTGACGCGAAGTTCGGCGACGCGGACGACCCTGCGGGTGGCTGCGTCGCGCCGGCCGACTTCTTCCTCTCCGTCGGGTTCAAGACCGTCCGTCCGCATCCCCGGTTTCCCCGGCTGCGACTTGAACTGCGGACCGCGTTGAGCTGGAAATCCGACGTCGAGTACGCGTTGGAGAAGCTGCTCGGCTCGATGAGCCCGGAAACCCTGCTCCGTCCGGTCCGTCCCGCTCCTGCGACCCGTGCCACCGGCGGCTGACCGACGCCTCGCGGCAGATCAGGTGACCACCGTGGCGGCGGTCACCACCGCACGCAGTTCGCTGACGTCGAGCGAGCCGGTCGGCACGTCCCGCTCGATCGGGTAGTACATCCGCTGCACCGCGGCCACGATCGCCTCGACCACCCGGTCGCGGAACCGGGGGTCGACCAGCCGGGCGCGGTCGGTCGGCGAGGTGAGGTAGCCGACCTCGACGCGTACGGCCGGCATCCGCGTCAACCGCAGCAGGTCCCACGCCTTGGCGTGCGTACGGCAGTCCCGTAGCCCGGTCCGCGCGACGATCTCCCGCTGCACCAGCCCGGCCAACCGTTCGCCGGTCGCCGAGGTCACGCCGTTGTCGGTGCCGTAGTGGTAGGTCGCCACCCCCTCCGCGTCCGGGTTGGCGTGCCCGTCGAGGTGCAGCGAGATGAACACGTCGGCGCCGAGCGAGTTGGCCAGCAGCGCCCGGTCGGTGTCCGGCAGGCAGCTGTCGGGCGACGGACCCCGGGTCAGCTGCACCCGCACCCCAGCCGCGGCGAGCCGCCCCTCCAGCCGGCTGGCCAGGTCGTGCACCAGGTCCGCCTCCGTCCAGCGCAGCGGCCCGTCCGGCACCACCATGCCCGGGTCGGTGCCGCCGTGCCCGGGGTCGATGACGACGGTCTTGCCGACCAGCGCCGGCCCGGACTGCCGGATGGCGTCGGATTCGCGGAGCCACTGGGGGCGGCCACCGACGACCTTGCGGCCGATCCGACGCAGCGCGTTCATCGTGTGCGGCCCGCAGGACCCGTCGGGGGTGAGCCCGACCTCCCGCTGGAACTGGGCCACCGCACGGGAGGTCCGGATGCCGTAGATGGCGTCCGCGCGACCCACGTCGTACCCCATTTCCAGCAGTCGCTCCTGGAGCGACCGGACGTCCTCGCCGGTGAGCGGGTCGGGCACCGCGTGGTAGAGGGTGCGGGCGCCGAGCCGCCAGCGGGCGGCGTCCAGCGCACCCCAGGTTTCCGTTCCGACCCGGCCGTCGACGCTGAGCCCCCGGGACTGCTGGAACGCGCGGACGGCCCGTTCGGTGTCGAGGTCGAACTCGTCGGCGTCCGGACCGGCGGTGGACGCGAGCAGGTCGAGGCCGGTGAGGATGGTACGGATCTCCGTGACCGCTGGTCCCCGGTCACCGGGTCGGATCGGACGCACGCACGACCCCCTCTGCACGACGGTGGCTGGCCGGGCGGCGGCCTCGGCTTGAGGCTATGCGTTCTCCGGCGGTGAGGGGGCGCGGGCCGGGAAAAACGCCGCCGGCTCCGACCCGAAAAAGACCGAACCCCGCACCCCTTGACGGGTACGGGGTCCGGTGCTGTTTCTACTGGTCAGAGCGCCGATTCGATGAGTCGGACCAGCTCGCCCTTCGGCTTGGCACCGGCGATCGACTGCACCGGCTGGCCGTTCTTGAACACGGTGAGCGTCGGCACCGACATGACCCGGTAGGCACGGGCGGTCTCCGGGTTCTCGTCGATGTTGAGCTTGACGATGCTGACCCGGTCGCCCATCTCGCCGGCGATCTCCTCAAGGAGCGGCGACACCTTGCGGCAGGGGCCGCACCACTCGGCCCAGAAGTCCACCAGAACCGGCTTGTCGGCCTGCAGCACGTCGGCGACGAAGCTCTTGTCCGTGACAGCCTTGGTATTTCCCACTATTGCCCCTCCTCCGGGATGTGTTTCCTGTTTCAGCTGAGCGTCGCGATGAACCGCTCGGCGTCGAGCGCGGCGGCACAGCCGGTGCCGGCCGCGGTGATCGCCTGGCGGTAGGTGTGGTCGACCACGTCGCCGGCGGCGAAGACACCGGGCACGTTGGTGCGGGTGCTCGGCGCCTGGACCTTCACGTAGCCCTCGTCGTCCAGCTCGACCTGGTCCCGGAACAGCTCACTGCGCGGGTCGTGACCGATGGCGACGAACACGCCGGTCACGTCCATCACCTTGGTCTCGCCGGTGTGCACGTTGCGAACCCGTACGCCGGTGACCTTGCCGTCATCGCCGAGGATCTCCTCGACGGTGCTGTTCCACTCGACCTTGATCTTCTCGTTGCTCAGCGCCCGGTCGGCCATGATCTTGCTGGCCCGGAACGAGTCACGCCGGTGGATGATGGTGACCGTGTCGGCGAAACGGGTGAGGAACGTGGCCTCCTCCATCGCCGAGTCACCGCCGCCGACAACCACGATGTGCTGGTTACGGAAGAAGAACCCGTCACAGGTGGCGCACGCGGAAACACCGTGGCCCAGGTACTCCTGCTCGCCGGGCACGCCCAGCGGACGCCAGGCCGAACCGGTGGAGAGGATGATCGAACGGGCCCGGTACGCGGTCTCGCCGACCCAGACGGTGCTCACCGCGCCGGAACCGGCGTCGCCGGTGTCCACCAGCTCGACCCGGGTCACGTCGTCGGTGAGGAACTCGGCGCCGAACCGCTCGGCCTGCTTGCGCATGTTGTCCATCAGCTCGGGGCCGAGGATGCCGTCGGCGAAGCCGGGGAAGTTTTCCACCTCGGTGGTGGTCATCAGCGCGCCACCGGACTGGACGCCCTCGATGATCAGCGGCTTCAGGTTGGCGCGTGCGGCGTAGACCGCCGCCGTGTAACCGGCCGGCCCGGAGCCGATGATGATCAGGTTGCGGACCTCGTCCACTGCCGTCTCCCGCGTTGTGTGTGTTCGGCGTTGGTGCGCACCGACGCCGATCCGAGTGCCGACGCCTGGAGGGTGCCGGCAGCTGACTTCCAGAACGTCATCGTACGAACCGGGGATTCCCGAGCCGGGCATCCGGTGGGTCAGGTCACGTAGAGGGTCATCACACCGGTGACCGTGGATTCACCCTACCCGCGTCGAATACCGCGTGTCCGAGGCGGACCCGGGGACGCCGCACTCCGGGCCGCTCACCCAGGCCCAGCGGGCCCCGGTCGAGTCGGTGAACCGGACGATCAACGCCTGCTCGCCCTGGAACTGCGCGTAGTCGATCACCTCGACCACCAGCGGTGCGGAACCGTGCTCCGCCGCGATGTCGGCCAGGCAGGCGGTCAGCGCGGTCTCGTCGGTCAGGCGGGCCAGCTGGTTGAGGCCGTCCGGCGCGGGTCGCCGGCCGCCCTCGGCATCCACCTCGGGCTGCTCGGCGGGGGCGTCGCCGGAGGCGCCGGTGGGCGTGCGGCTGGAGATGTCGGTGGCCCGGTAGGGCACCGGTCCGCTCTGCGCGTCGCCGAAGGTCTGCGGGTCGTAGTTCGTACCGCTGCGTAGTGCCGGCCCTGTGGTGCGGACCGCTCCGGCCGCCGCCGCGCCCTCGGGCGCGCTGGCCGGCCGGTCCAGGGCGCTGGTGCCGGCGGAGTCCGAGGTGTCCGTCGAGAGCTGGTTGAGGCCCAGCGCGACCGTGATGACCGCGGCCGCCGCGAGGGCCACCGGTGCACCGCGCCGCGCCCAGCGGCGTCGGCGGCGACCCGGGCCGGTGGCTGCGGCGCGATCCGGCTCGGACGGTGCCGATCCGGCCGGCCGGCGGCCGGAGCCGACCTGGGACGGCACGACAACCGGGGTGTTCGTGGTGTCCGTGCCGGCCGAGGCCCCGTCCGGCGAATCGTGTGCGGCGGCCAGTGCCGCGGACAGCCGGTCGGCGATCTCCGACGGCATCTCCGGGGACGGGTCGGCCCAGGCGGCCAGGTCGGCGTGCACCTGCGTCAGCGCGCCGCTCAGCCGGGCGTGCGCCTCGGCCCACGCCGGGTCCTCGTCCACCAGCCGGGCGACCTCGGTCTGCTGTGGCGTGCCGTCCAGCGCCCCGCCGAGGTAGTCAGCGAGCAGGTCGTCGTCGACCTCCCGGAACCCCTCGGTCGTCACGTGTCCTCCTGGTTGGCGTCCCGCCGGTAACGGCCCGGCCCCGATCCGACGCCCTCTACCGGGCGGGGGTTCCCCGGGGTGACGTCCGGCACGTCCGCGATCGGGCCGGGCGGACCCGACCGGGTCGGGCGGAGATGCCCGAGCACCACCGCGAGCCGGGCGCGGCCCCGCGCGCAGCGGCTCTTCACCGTGCCCTCCGCGACGCCGAGGATGCGGGCCACCTCGGCGACGGGGTAGCCCTGCACGTCCACCAGCACCAGGGCGGCGCGTTGTTCGACGGGCAGGGTGGCGAGAGCGTCGCGGACCACCAGCGCGGTGTCGTGGTCCTGCACCGGTGCGGCCGGCTCCACGCCCCTGGTGCCGGAGCCGTCCCCGGCCCGGTCGCCGTCGGGCAGCGGCACGGTCGGGTGTGCCTGGCGGCGCCGGATCCGGTCGAGGCAGGCGTTGACCACGATCCGGTGCAGCCAGGTGGTGACAGCCGAGTCGCCGCGGAAGCGCCCGGCGGCCCGGTGCGCGGACAGCAGGGCGTCCTGGAGGGCGTCCGCCGCCTCCTCGCGGTCGCCGAGCGTCCGCAGGGCCACCGCCCACAGCCGGTCGCGGTGCCGGTGGAACAACTCGGCGAAGGCGTCCCGGTCGCCGTCGACGTGGGCGCGCAGCAGCTCCAGATCCGTTGCGGCGTCGCGCCCGTCCATCACCACGTCCTACGGATGTGGTGCCACGGCGGAGGTGCCGGGCTCACGACCCCTGGACCGTGATCTCCTGCACCCCCAGCTTGAAACCACCCTCGGCCGGGGGCAGCTCGGTGATCCAGAACAGCAGGTACCGGTATTTCGTGTCGGCGTCGAAGCCGTTGAACGTCATGGTGGTGCCGTCGTGGTCCTCGAACGGCTGGCCGATCGCGGTCTTGTAGCTGCCGACCAGCTGCTTGTCGCCGCTGAAGCTGGACGGCGGGTTGGTGGTGCCGGCGAGGAGCTGCGCGGACGCGCCAGTGGCCGAGAGCACCGCCTGGACCGACTTGACGTTGCGCGGCTGGCCCAGGTCGATCCAGACGCCCATGCCCTTCTTCAGGTTGCCGAAGTTGGGCCAGCCCCGATAGGTCTCGGTCTCCCAGCCCTTGTCATCGTCACCGTCGATGACCTTGTCGGCGCCGTCGACCTCGCTGCGGTCCTTGCTGTACGGGTCGATGATCCGCACGCTCTTCACGGTCAGCTTGTGCGCCGTGGCGGCGGCCGGAGTGGCGTCACCGGTCGGCGCGCCGGAGGTGGGCGTGGCGACCGGGTTGGCCTGCTGCTCCTTGTCGTCACCGCCGAGGGCGCTGATCCCGATCAGCAGACCGACCAGGGCGACCACCAACAGGCTGGCGATGCCCACGGCGACCTTGCGACCGCCGGCCGCGGCCAGCGGCGACGGCTCCTCCTCGGTGTCGGCGGCGAACCGCAGCGGGCCGCTGTTGTCGAGGTAGTGCTCATCCTCGGCCGGCACGTCCAGGCGGGCCAGCTCGGCAGCGAGCACGTCTGACGAGGGCGGGGCGATCTCGGCGTCGAGCAGATCCATGGTCAGGTCGTCCAGGTATGCGGGCACACCGGCCCGGACCTGGCGAGGTGCCGCGATGGCGCCGGCGGCGTCCCGGACAGCGTCCGGGATGGCGGCCCGGCCGTGGCCCGCGGTGGCACCGCGTAGTGGTGCCTCGGCGTGCGGCCAGTGACCGGTCAGGGCGAAGTAGAGGATGCCGCCGACCGCCCGGATGTCGTTCTCCTGGCTGTCGGCGCCGTCGGTGCGCGCGTCGGCCAGCACCACACGGCCCTCGTCGCTGATCATGACGGTGCCGGGGTGGACGTTGCCGTGCACCATCCCGGTGGCGTGCACCGCGGCGAGCGCGCTCGCGGCGGCGTTGCCGATCGCGGTGGCGCGAGCCGGGTCCAGGGGTCCCTCGGTCGCCAGGTCGCGCAGCGACTGCCCGTCCACCCACTCGCGGACCACGTACGCCCGCTCGGCCTCGTCGATCGCGTCGTAGACGCCGACCAGGTTGGGATGGATGACACGGCTCGCCGCGACGGCGGCCTGAAGCATCTCGGTGGCGGAGTCGCCACCCGGGTAGCGCAGCACGACCGCGACGGGACGGCGCAGGATGACGTCGACCCCGCGCCAGACCAGCCGACCCGCGCTGTCGTTGTTGATGTGCTCGACCAGCTCGTAACGCTCGGCGAGGATTTCACCGGCCGTGGGAGCACCGAAGGTCATGACCGGCGGAGCGCTCTCGTCCGCCTCCTGACCCTCGCCGACCTGGGTCACCCGTCCTCCCTCGGTGATCGTGTCGATCGATGGACCCGAACTGCTGGGCATGTGGCTTCCCGCTCTGCCGTCGAAGGAACCGGCCGACCGATGCCGACGCCCAGCGTCGGCGCCTGCCGTACCCGTCGAGAGCGACCTTACCCGGGTTGCCCGTCTCCCCGACATGTCATCTTCCCGCCGTACCCGGCGGGGTGCCGGGAGTCGGGGAAGTCGTCCGATTACTACCGTTGTCAGCCACGTTGCTGGCACATGTACTAGCTAATCTACGGCTTCATCGCAAGCGGCCGACGTCGGGGCCGACCCTGAATGGCACCTTCGCTCACCGGCATGTTCCCACCGATCGGGGGACCACGCTCATCCGTACGGTTGGTTATCCACAGGACGATCCGGTTGTTGACCGGCGAATCGCGGAGTTATCCACAGGTGCATCCCCAGGCTGGTGATCTGCGGTCACGTTCCGTGGTGGGCCACCGTGTGATCGGATGCTGGCGGTCAGTGACTCAAGCGGCGGCGGACCATACCGACCACCTCGGTGATCTCCCCGATCCGCAGCACCACGGCCAGGCCCAGGTACGTCCCGCCGATCACCACGCCGCCGATCACGAGCTGGAGCACGGCCTGCATCCGGCTCGGCGTGTCGCCGCCGGGCAGCAGACTCACCACGAGCAGCCCGACCAGGGCGGCACCCAGCGCGGCGACCGCCACCCGTCCGAGCGTGCGCAGGATGGCACCCATCCCGATCCGGCCGACCCGGGGTCGCAGCAGCCAGGCCGAGGCGAATGCCGCAGCCAGGTAGGACACCGCGTTGCCGATCATCATTCCGGCCGCGGCGAAGTGGGCGGCGAAGGCGACGTAGAGCACCACCTGCACGCCGATCCGCAACGCCACCACCGGAATGTTGATCAGTGCCGGGGTGCGGGTGTCCGGCAGGGCGTAGAAGGCGAAGATGAAGAGTTGGCTGATCGCGAACGGCACCAGTGCCAGCGCGGCCAGCAGCAGCACCAGCGAGGTGTCGGCCGTGTTCTCGTCGGTGAACGCGCCGTAGCGGAACAGCGTCACCGACAGCGGGGTGGCCAGCACCGCGTAGCAGACCGCGATGGGGGCGAGCACCGCCGAGACGGTCCGGGTGCCCTGCGACAGGTCGTCGGCGACGTCGGTGTACCGGCCGTCGGCGGCGGCCGCGCTCATCCGGGGCATCAGCGCCGTGATGATCGAGACGGCGATGATGCCGTGCGCCATCATCAGCAGCAGGAACACGTTGTTGTAGATCAGTGGGCCGGCGGCGTTCTCCTTGCCGGCCCGGTTGAGCAGGTTGAACAGCACGATCAGGCCGACCTGGCTCACCGCGACGTAGCAGACCATCCAGCCACCGAGCCGGCCCAGCTCGCGCAGCCCCAGGGTGCGGAAATCGAACCGCAGCTTCCAGCGGAAGCCGACCTTGCGTAGTGCCGGCAGCAGCCCGGCGGCCTGGATGGCGACACCGAGCAGGGTGCCGCCGCCGATCAACACGATCCGGCCGGTGGTCATCTCGTCGGGCCGGACGATCTCCGCGCCGAAAATCGCGATGTAGAGCCCGGCCGTGCCGATCACCACGATGTTGTTCAGGATCGGCGCCCACATCGGGGCGGCGAAGTGCCCCCGGGTGTTGAGCACCGCGCTGATCAACGCGCTGAGGCCGGTGAAGAAGATCATCGGCAACATCAGGTAGGACAGGGCCGTGACCAGATCCCGGAAGTTCTTCCCGGTGTCGTCGCCGGCGTAGAGCTTGGTCAGCAGGCCCGCCGACAGCACCGCCAGCAGGGTCGCCGCCCCCAGGGTCAGCACCGCGAGGGTCAACAACCGCTGGGCGTACGCCTGGCCGCCGTCGCTGTCGCACTTCCGGCGGCGGACCAGCACCGGGATCAGGACACTGGTGAGGATGCCGCCGAGTAGGAACTCGTACACCATGCCGGGCAGGATCTGCGCCGTCGTGTACGCGTCGCCGACCAGCGCGCCACCCAGCGCGGCGGTCAACGCCAACGTACGCAGGAAGCCCGTGCCCCGGCTGACCAGGCTGCCGATCGCCATCACCGCGCTGTTGGTCGCCGCGCTCGCCTCGTCCACCTGCTCCTGCGGAGGGGCGGTCGACTCCATGGCCGGCTGGTTCAGCGGCTCGGCGGAGATGAAGGTGGCGCTGTCGGAGGGGCGGACCTCGGCTTCCGCACCGCCGTCCCGCAGGGCGTCCGCGCTGCGGTCGAGCCCGCCGCTCATCTCCAGCCTCCCAGAGGTACACGAGCCGGGCATCGACCCGAATGGGACAAATTATAGTCAATCGGTCGTTACGGCGTCCGGCGAACGCGATGCTGACCGGGCCCGATAAGCTGGCGATCCCATGTCCGAAGCCTCCGCTCCCCACGCCGCCGCCCGCCGCGATCTCACCGCCGCGCAGCGCAACGCCGTCGCCGAACTGCTCCGGGTCTCCCCGGTCGCCGACGAGCTGGGCCGTCGTTTCGTCCGTGCCGGTTACGAGCTGCACCTGGTGGGCGGTTCGGTCCGGGACGCGCTGCTCGGTCGGCTCGGCGACGACCTCGACTTCTGTACAAACGCTCACCCTGACGAGACGTTGCGGATCCTCAAGGGCTGGGCCGAGTCGATCTGGGATACCGGCCGCGAGTTCGGCACCATCGGCGCCCAGCGCGACGGCCTCCGGCTGGAGATCACCACCTTCCGGGCCGAGTCGTACGACCAGGTCAGCCGCAACCCGGTGGTGGTGTACGGCACCAGCCTCGACGAGGACCTGAAGCGGCGCGACTTCACGATCAACGCGATGGCGGTCAGCCTCCCCGATCACCGGTTCGCCGATCCGCACGGCGGGCTGGAGGACATCTCGGCCAAGCTGATCCGTACCCCCAGCACGCCGCGTGAGTCGTTCGGTGACGATCCGCTGCGGATGCTCCGGGCCGCGCGCTTCGCCGCCCAGCTTGGCTTCGTCGTCCACCTCGACGCGCACCGGGCGATGAGTGAGATGGCGGCGGACCTGGACCGGATCACCGCCGAGCGGATCCGTGACGAGTTCACCAAGCTGCTCTGCGGCGCCGACCCGATCACCGGCCTGCGGCTGCTGGTCGACACGGGGCTGGCCGAGCGGTTCCTACCGGAGCTCACCGGGCTGAAGCTGGAGATCGACGAGCACGCCCAGCACAAGGACGTCTATGAGCACACGCTGACGGTCGTCGAGAACGCGGTCTCCTTCGAGGAGGAGGGCTGCGACTTCATCCTGCGGATGGCGGCCCTCATGCACGACGTGGGCAAGCCGGCGACGAAGGCCGTCGGGTCCGACGGCCGGGTCAGCTTCCACCACCACGAGGTGGTGGGCGCCCGGCTGACCAAGGCCCGGATGAAGGCGATGCGCTACCCCAAGGAGATCACCGCGAAGGTGACCGCGCTGGTCGCGCTGCACCTGCGCTTCTACGGGTACGGGCGGGGCGAGTGGACCGACTCCGCGGTGCGCCGCTACGTCGCCGACGCGGGTGACCTGCTGCCCCGGCTGCACAAGCTGACCCGCTCGGACTGCACCACCCGCAACCGGCGTAAGGCGGCTCAGCTCGCCGCCGACTACGACGCGTTGGAGGACCGGATCGCCCGGATCGCGGCCGAGGAGGACCTGGCGCGGGTCCGCCCCGACCTGGACGGCAACGCGATCATGGAGCTGCTCGGCGTACCGCCGGGGCCGGTCGTCGGACGGGCCTGGAAGCACCTCAAGGAGCAGCGCCTCGAGCACGGCCCGCTGGACCGCGACGCCGCCGAGGCGGAGCTGCTGCGCTGGGCGCGTGCCGAGGGCCTGATCGAGTAGCCCGCCGAGGGCCTGATCGAGTACGCCGACGGGCACCACCCCCGACCCCGGGAGCGGCGCCCGTCGGCGTACGGCGTCAGCGCGTCTCGACGGCCGTCCCGTCGACGGAGGCAACGCCCTTGCCGGTCGAGGTGCCGTTGCCACCGGGGGTGGACGCCGAGCCGAGCCGGGCGAGCAGACCGGCCAGGTCGATGCCGGTGAGGTCGCTGCCGAGCTGGAGCCCCTGGGCCACGTTGCCGGCCACCGACTTCGTCAGCGACGACGCGCCGTCGGTGGAGATGACGGTCATCTTGTCGATCGCCCCGATCGGGGCGCTGGCCGCTTCGACGACCTGCGGCAGCACCTTGACCAGCAGGTCCAGGACCGCCGCCTCGCCGTACGCGGCGAACGCCTCGGCCTTGCGCGCCATCGCGTCGGCCTCGGCCTCACCCTTGGCCAGGATGGCCGCCGCTTCGGCCTGACCCTCCCGCTCCACGGCCTCGGCGATGGCGGAGCGCCGCCGCTGCTCGGCCTCACCTTCCTTGGCGCCCTCGATGGCGTTGGCCTCGGCGAGCGCGGCCCGTCGCGCCCGCTCGCCCTCACCGGTGAGCCGGGCCTGCTCGGCGGAGGCCTGCGCGGCGGCGATCACGGCCTGGCGCTGCGCGTCGGCGTTCAGCACGGCCGCGTTGCGGGATGCCTCGGCCTCCTGCTCCACCTTGTACCGGGCCGCGTCGGCCGGCTTGCGCACCTCGGTGTCCAGTTGGCGCTGCTTGAGTTCGGCGTTGCGCTCGGCGACCTTCTGCTGCTCGGAGAGGATCGCCTGGTCCCGCTCCGCCTGGGCGAGTGGCCCGGCCGCGGCGGACTTCGCCTTCGCCGCGTCGATCTCCGCCTGGATGCCGGCCTGCTTGAGGGCCAGGTTCCGGTTCGCCTCGGCGATGGCCTCCTCGGCGAGCAGCCGCTCCTGCTCGGCCTGCTGCCGGGCCCGCGCCTCGGCGATCGCCGCGTCCTTGAGGACACGGGCGGCCTCCGGCCGGCCCAGGTCCTGCAGGTAGGAGCCCTCGGCGAGGATGTCCTGGAGTTGGAAGGTGTCCAGCACCAGACCCTGGTTGGTCATCGAGTGTTCGGCTTCCTCGGCGACCGCGCTGGCGAACGCCGCCCGGTCCCGGATGACCTCCTCGACGGTGAGCCGGCCGACGATCGAGCGCAGCGCGCCGGCCAGCACCTCCCGGGTGAAGTTGTCGATCTCGTCCTGCTGGTGCAGGAACCGCTGGGCGGCGGCCCGGATCGCGTCCTCGGTGCCGCCGACCTTGACGATCGCCACGCCGTGCAGGTCGGCGCGGATGCCCTGCTTGCTCACCGCGCCCCGGATGCCGACGTCGATCCGCCGGCTGGACAGGTCCAGAGACTGGAGTTTCTGCACCACCGGTAGCACGAACACCGAGGCGCCCAGCACGACCTTCTGCCCGGAGTTGTCGGTGGATCGGGCGCCGTCGGCGGTCTGCGTGGTGCGGCCCTTGCGGCCGGTGACGATGAACGCCTCGTTCGGCCCGGCCACCTTGATCCGGGAGAGCACGAACAACACCAGGATGAGTACGAGGAGGACCGCGCCGCCGATGGCGATCAGCAGGGGCATGGATGACGTCCCGTCTGTGAGAGGAGTTCAGTAGGTCTCGACGTGCACGCTGGTCTCGCTGAGCGCCTGCACGACGAAGACCTGGGCACCGATCGGGATCGGCTGGTCGGCGCGGGCGTTGAGCTTGACCGGTTGGCCGGCGACCCGTACCCGGACCTCGCCGTAGCCGTTGACCGGCACCGGCGTGACGACCAGGCCGAGCGCGCCCACCAGGTCGTCCCGGGTGGGGGTGGGGTCGGTGCGCATGTTCCGGGCCGCGCGGCTGAACCGCGAGGCCAGCCACCCGGTGGGCACGGCCGCGAGCAGGCCGCCGGCCACCGCGCCCGCGATCATGGCAGGGGTACGCGCGCCGAGCAGTTCGTTGACGATGGCACCGCCGAACCCGAACGCACCCGCGAAGCCGGCGACCGTCTCGACCGAGATCGGCCCGTCCACGTCGACGTGCCCGAAGTGGAGCAGCTCGGTGCCGAGCAGGGCGAGCGCCAGCACCGCCACACCGGCACCGCCGATGATGAGAAAGATGAGCGTCCCCGTGGCCACGACCTGCACGGTATCGACGTGACGCAACGCAGGGCGGGAGTCGGCAACGGTCGCGGGGTCGGGGACAATGGGTGGATGCGCTGGACTGTGCTCGACTCGCCGATCGGCGAGTTCTCCGTGGCCAGCGACGGCGTGAGCGTCTGTGGCGCGCACTTCGGCCGGGTCGACGGGGCCGCCGACGAGCCGGACGACACGCCGTCCCGGCAGGTCGTCGCCGAGCTGCGGGCGTACTTCGCCGGTGAGCTGACCGGGTTCACCGTGCCGGTGGCGATCTCCCGCGGCTCGGATTTCGAGCGGGCCGTGTGGCGGGAGATGACCCTCATCCCGTACGGCGAGACGCTGACCTATGGCGAGGTCGCGCGTCGGGTCGGCGATCCGGGCGCCGCCCGGGCCGTGGGTGTCGCCTGCAACCGCAACCCGATCCCGGTCATCGTGCCGTGCCACCGCATCGTCGGGGCCGGTGGGCGGCTCGTCGGGTTCGGAGGCGGCCTGCCGCGCAAGGTGCACCTGCTGGAGCTGGAGGCCCGGGTGGCCCTCCAGCAGGCGTGGTCCTGACCGGTCCGCCCCCCTCGGGAAGGTCTCTCGTTTATCGACCGATCGGTCGATGTGGACACCCCGCGACAACCGTCATGATCGGGCGTCATTTAACCGACTCTGCGGGGGACCGATGACCGAGCACGAGGACAAGACCGTGAACCGCCGCCGGCTGCTGCGCCGCGCCGGCACCGTGGCGGCGGGCGTCGCCGGCACCACCGTGGTGGGCGCCGCTGTCGCCGCGCCGGCCCAGGCCGCGCCCGGCGACCCGGTGGTCCAGGGCGGCACCAACGCCGCCGGCGCCACCATCACCACGCTGACCAGCACCGCGGCCGGGCCGACGCTGCAGCTGGCGAACACGAGCACCGCCACCTCGGATGGCGCGGTGCTGGCCCGACCGGCGCTGCGGCTCACGCCCAGTGGGGATTACCTGCACCCGGACTCGCCCGGTGGCTCGATCGGCATGGACAGCGCCAGCAACCTTCAGGTGGTCGCCGAGTACGGCGGCGGCAAGTACCTGGAGTACGTGCACACGACCGGCAACTCGAACCAGATCGTGTCGATCGTGCCGCAGCGGGTCGTGGACACCCGTTCGGCCGGGTCGCGCGCTCGGATCCTCAACGCCTCGTCGACCACCCTGGACAGCTCGGGGCGCCTGCGCGACGGGCAGACCATCCACCTCGACCTGAGCGACTTCGTCTTCTTCAGCGACGCCCTCTTCGGCAACCTCACCGTGACGACCGCGGTCGCCTCGGGCTTCGTGCAGATCTTCCCGTACGGCAGCCCGCGTCCGGCGAACTTCTCGACGATCAACTACCTGCCCAACCAGGTGATCTCGAACTCGTTCATGTCGGGTGTCGGCTACGACGAGGACTTCAGCGACGTCATCTCCGTCTACGCCGCCCGGACCACCCACATCATCATCGACGTGGTGGCGTTCGTGATCGGCGTCGGACAGGTCTACCCGGACATCCTGCCGTTCTCCGCCGGCGCGTCGGCGCGTAGCGCCGAGTCGGCCGAGGACCGCCGGGCGAAGCGGGCCGCGGCGGCCAAGCAGGGGACGCCGAGCTGGAAGTGATGCGGTCGCCGTACCCACGGCGGCACTGAACGCGGCGAGGGCCGGGTCCTTTCGGACCCGGCCCTCGGTCGTGCGTGGTGTTCAGCGCGTCAGCGCTCGACCTCGCCGGCGATGAACTCCTCCACGGCCTGGTGGGCGTCGTGGTCGGCGTACTGCACCGGCGGGGACTTCATGAAGTACGACGAGGCCGACAGGATCGGGCCGCCGATCTTCCGGTCCAGCGCGATCTTCGCGGCCCGGACCGCGTCGATGATGACGCCGGCCGAGTTCGGCGAGTCCCACACCTCGAGCTTGAGCTCGGCGTTGAGCGGGGTGTCACCGAACGAGCGGCCCTCCAGGCGGATGTACGCCCACTTGCGGTCGTCCAGCCACGGCACGTGGTCCGACGGGCCGATGTGCACGTCGCTCTTGCTCATCTCGTGCGGGATCTGCGAGGTGACCGACTGGGTCTTCGAGATCTTCTTCGAGACCAGCCGCTTGCGCTCCAGCATGTTCATGAAGTCCATGTTGCCGCCGAAGTTGAGCTGGTACGTGCGCAGCAGCTCGACACCGCGGTCCTCGAAGAGCTTCGCCAGGGCGCGGTGCACGATGGTGGCGCCGACCTGGCTCTTGATGTCGTCACCGACGATCGGCAGGCCGGCGTCGGTGAACTTCTGGGCCCACTCGGGGTCGGAGGCGATGAAGACCGGCAGGGCGTTGACGAACGCGCAGCCGGCGTCGATCGCGGCCTGGGCGTAGAACTTGGCGGCCTGCTCGGAACCGACCGGGAGGTAGCAGACGACGACGTCGACCTGCGCGTCACGCAGCGCCTGCGCCACGTCGACGGGGGTGGCGTCGGACTCCTCGACGATCTCGCGGTAGTACTGGCCCAGACCGTCGAAGGTCGGACCGCGCTGCACGGACACGCCGGTCGGCGGCACGTCGCAGAGCTTGATGGTGTTGTTCTCGCTGGCGACGATCGCCTCCGCGAGGTCCATGCCCACCTTCTTGGCGTCCACGTCGAATGCCGCGACGAACTCCACGGCGTTGACGTGGTAGTCGCCGAAGGCGACGTGCATGAGACCCGGGACGCGGTCGTTCGGGTCGGCATTCCGGTAGTACTCGACGCCCTGAACCAGGGACGAGGCGCAGTTACCCACACCGACGATGGCGACGCGGACGGAGCCCATAGCGTCTGCCTCCTTCTTTTCTGTCACGGCCGCTCTTTCCTGGTCTCTCCAGGCGGAGGCGGGCTGTTGTCTTCTCGTCGGCCACCGGCCGACCCCAGGTGCGGGGCCGTCGGGGCTCGGCCGGAGCGCTCGTTGGCGATGAGCTCCTCCAGCCAGCGGACCTCACGCTCACAGGCGTCAAGGCCGTGGCGCTGCAGTTCCAAGGTGTAAGCGTCGAGGCGCTCGGCCGCCCGGCCCAGCACGTCACGAAGTCCTTCGCGACGCTCCTCGATCTTGCGGCGGCGACCCTCCAGGATGCGGAGTCGGGTCGCCTGGTCGGTCCGGGCGAAGAACGCGAAGTGCACCCCGAAGCCCGTGTCGTCGTACGTCTCGGGCCCGGCCTGTGCGATCAGCTGGGCGAAGCGTTCCTTGCCCTCCGCGGTGATTTTGTAGACCACCCGACCTCGTCGGCTGGTCAGCGCGGGAACCTCCTCGGCGGTGGCGGGTGTCTCGGCGGCTTCGGTGATCCATCCCGCCGCCTGCAACCTGCGCAGGGTTGGGTAGAGCGAGCCGTAGCTGATCGCCGCCCGGATCGCACCGAGTTTGGCGGTCAGCTCCTTGCGCAGCTCATAGCCGTGCATCGGAGACTCCTGCAGGAGGCCGAGGATGGCGAATTCGAGCACTGGCCACCCTCTCTATCACCCTCCGGCGCGGATTGGTAACCGCCGCGATGTATCGGACCGATACATCGCACGTTAGCGGGTCGCGGGGGCCAGGGCAAACCCGCGTTCCGAGACGCTTCCGTCACGGATCGTGACCATGGTCGCCTGGTCGGGCCGGACCGCGTACCCTTCTCCGCATGCGTACGCAGCGCCAGGTCGTCGACTACTCGCTTCAGAAGCGAGCGGTGCTGCGTGAGCTCCTGGCCGGCCGGGTCGGCACGTACGACGTGTGTGACGCGTCGCCGTACCTGAAGAACGCGGCTCGGTTCCACGGCGAGCCGACCGACCGGCGCTGCCCCATCTGCCGCAGCGAGAATCTGACGCTCGTCCACTACATTTACGGTGACGAACTCAAGCAGTCCGCCGGCCAGGCTCGGACACTGTCCGAGCTGCCCGTGCTGGCGATGACGCTGCGTGAGTTTCAGGTCTTCGTGGTGGAGGTGTGCCTCGGCTGTGACTGGAACCATCTCGTCGAGCAGTACCTGCTCGGCCGGGACGGTCTCACTGCCGACGGCGACAGCGCCGGCGAGCAGGACGCGGCGGGCGCCGAGGGCACGGGTCGGCGGAGGCGAGAGGCGCAACGGTGATCTCAGCTGGATCGACCGGCCCCGGGGCCGCAGACATGAACCGGGACGGCCGACCGCCCGTTGTTCTGATTGGCCCGATTGATCCAGCAATGACCCCGGAGGGTCGGCACCCCCGTGCCGTCGTCCCGGGTGAAGCAACTCACGGCAACCCGGTGGCGGCGCAGTCGCGCCCCACCGCGACCGGCAGGGTGTGAGGAATGAACTCGTACGGCGATCCCAGTTCTGTGCGCGGACGGGCCCAGTACCCGGGCCTCGACGGTGACCCCGGACCGGGCGCGAACGACGCGCACCGCCAGACCGGCGGTGACTCCGGCGGGAGCGGCTGGTCGGCCCAGGAGGGCGCGGCGCCCCCGGGCCGTGCCTCGGTGACACCACGGCCCGCAGGCGGTCGCGCGTCGGTGGGTGGTTCCGCCGCGGTGCCGCCGCGCGGTGGTGCGGCCGGGTCCGCCTCGGTGGGGTCGGCCACGCCGGGCCGCAGCGGCCGTGCCTCGGTGCCGGTGTCACCGGCGCCCGGTGTGGCCGCCGGTCGTGCCGGAGCGGGCCGGGCCTCGGTGCCGGTGTCCCCGGCGCCCGGCGCGCCGGCGGGTCGGGCCACGGTCGGCGCCGCCGCGGTGGGCGCCGCCTCGGCCGGTCGGGCCAGTGTCGGCTCGGCGTCGGTCGGTGGTCGGGCCGCCGTCGCCAGGGCGAGTGTCTCCCCGGTCTCCGGCGGCCCAGGTGGCCCCGGCGGACCGAACGGTCCGGGGCGCGGTGGTCGTGGCGGTCGTGGCCCGGGTGATCCGGCCGGGGCGGCCCGCGCCAAGAAGCGCAAGCGGATGAACCTGCTGATCGCCGGTTTCGCCGTCTTCATCATGCTCGCCGGCATCGGTGTGGTCGGGTTCACCTACTACTCGACCAACGTGGTCATGCCCGACGAGATGCCGCTGCCGCTGTCCACCACCGTGTACGCCAAGGACGGCAAGACCCAGCTCGCCAAGCTGGGCAGCGAGAACCGCACCTTCGTCACCATCGACCAGATCCCGCAGCACGTGCAGGACGCGGTCGCCGCCGCCGAGGACCGGAACTTCTACCGGCACTCGGGTGTCGACTACAAGGGCATCGTCCGGGCCGCCTGGAACAACGTCTCCAACGGCGACAAGCAGGGCGCCTCGACGATCACCCAGCAGTACGCCCGCAACGCGTTCGAGAACCTCAAGGACGACACGTACGGTCGGAAGGTCAAGGAGGCGATCCTCGCCTCCAAGCTGAACGAGAGGTACAGCAAGCCAGAGATCATGCAGCATTACCTGAACGTGATCTACTTCGGACGCGGCGCGTACGGCATCGAGGCGGCGGCGCAGACCTATTTCGGCAAGTCGGCGGTGAAGCTCAGCCCCGCCGAGGGTGCGGTCCTGGCCGCGCTGATCAAGCAGCCCTCGGCGACCAACACCCACAAAGGCTACGACCCGGCGGTCAACCCGACCGACGCCAAGACCCGCTGGGACTACGTGATCGGTGGCATGAAGCAGGAGGGCTGGCTGGACTCCGCCAACCACCCGCCGGCGCCCACCGAGTACCCCAAGGTCCTGCCGCCGAAGAAGGGCGGCAACGGGTTCGGCGTCGACAGCCCGCGCGGCAACGTCATCAACTACGTCCGCAGGGAGATGGACCAGATGGGTCTCTGCTCCAACAGCGGCGCGGACGGCAAGACGAGCTGCTTCGACGCCCTGCGGGACGGCGGCTACCGGATCACCACCACCATCGATCCGAAGCTCCAGGCGACTGCCGAAAACCTCGCAATGCAGTCGAAGAAGGGCTCCGAGCTCAACGAGCAGCCGAAGAACCTGATGGCGGCCATGGTCTCGATCGACCCGAAGAAGGGCCGCGTGCTCGCCTACTACGGCGGTGACAGCGGCACGGACTTCGACTACGCCGGCAAGAACCTCGACCAGTACGGCGACCTGGCCGGTGGCCACCAGCCGGGCTCGTCGATGAAGGTGTACACCCTGGCCGCCGCGATCGAGGCCGGCATCTCGGTGAAGTCGCACTGGGACCCCACGCCGTACAAGCCCGAGGGTTCCGCGGTGGCGATCGGCAACGCCGGTCGTACCAACCTCAAGTGCGGCAAGTACTGCACGCTCGAAGAGTCGACGATCCAGTCGTACAACGTGCCCTTCTACTGGGTCACCAAGGAGATCGGCGCCGGGAAGGTGGTCGACATGGCCCGTAAGGCCGGCGTGACCACCATGTGGGGTGTCGACCCGCCGAAGGCCTTTGACCTGTCGAAGAAGGAGCCGAACCCCTTCGACAACTACACCGGTTTCGGCAAGTACCCGATCACCGTGTTCGACCACGCCAACGCCATGGCCACCTTCGCCAATGACGGCAAGTACATCAAGGCGCACTTCGTCATCAAGGTGGAGCAGCAGGACAAGGACACCGGCAAGTGGAAGGTCGTCGGCAGCGAGCGCATCAAGCCGGAGCAGCGGATCGACAAGAGGATCACCGATGAGGTCACCGGTGTCCTGAAGCAGATCCCGAAGCCCAACGGCCTGACGCTCGAGGGCGGCCGCCAGGCCGCCGCCAAGACCGGCACCTGGGAGTACGACAGCAATGACAACGCCCACGCGTGGACGGTCGGCTACACGCCGCAGAACGCCACCGTCGTCTGGGTGGGCAGTCGGGATCCGAAGAAGCCCCAGATCCGCCTCGCCAACGGTAAGCACATCAGTGGCGCAACGCTGCCCGGCCTGATCTGGGAGAAGTACTTGAACGCCGCCCTCAAGGGGCAGGATGAGATCTCCCTGCCCAGCGTCACCGGCGAGGGCGACACCACAAGGGGCAACGGCAAGGAGCCGGCAGCGCCGCCGCCGACCATTCCGGGCCTGCCCGGCGGGCAGCCCTGTAACCCGCTGACCGACCCGTTCTGCCCGAACCCCGGTGGCGGCGGTCCGGGTGGTCCCGGCGGTCCGGGTGGTCCCGGCGGTCCCGGCGGCGGTGGAAATGGCGGCGCCGGTGGTGGGCTGCTGCCCGGCCTGACACCGACAACCCGGGACTGACCCGCACTCGTGGAACCGACGCCGCAGCCGGCCGGACGACCTGTCCGACCGGCTGCGGCGTTTCCGTACCCGGATCTCCGCGCCGCGCCGGGACGCGCACCCCCGCCGTACGGCAGGATGCCTTGTCATGAGCACCCAGTCGACGCCCGGCATCGACGACGCCGGAACCACCGACCACCCGTCCCGCTCCGACGGGTTCGTTCGCGGCATCTCCGGCGCGATCGGCGGACCGCTGGGCGACCACGCGACGGCACTGAACCGACCGGCCGGCGGGGAACACCGGTTCTGGACGGCCGTCCGGATCGTGCTGGCGCTGGCCTGCCTCACGCTCGCCCTGCACTGGGTGCAGAAGTCTCCCTGCCAGGACGGTGCCTGGCAGAACAACGTCCAGTACACCCGGTTCTGCTACACCGACGTCCTCGCCCTCTACTACGCCGAAGGGCTCAACGAGGGCAAGGTGCCCTACCGCGACCACCCGGTGGAGTACCCGGTGCTCACCGGCTATTTCATGGGGGCACTGGGCCTGCCCGTGCACGCCGTGGGCGACGGCGACCCGAGCATCAACCAGGGCCAGTGGTTCTACAACCTCAACGCGCTGGTGCTGGGCGCGCTCGCGGTGGCCACCGTGGCGGTGATCCTCGCCCTGCGCCGCCGACGACCCTGGGACGCCGCGCTGTTCGCGCTCGCCCCGGCCCTGCTGCTCACCGCCACCGTCAACTGGGACCTGCTCGCCATCGGGTTGGCCGCCTTCGGCCTGCTGGCCTGGGCACGGCGACGACCAGCGGTGGCCGGCGTACTGCTGGGTCTCGCGGGAGCGGCGAAACTCTGGCCGCTGTTCCTGCTCGGCCCGATCCTCATCCTGGCGCTGCGCGCCGACCGGATCCGCGCGGCACTCGTCGCCATCGGCACGGCGATCACGGCGGTGGTGCTGGTGAACCTGCCGGCGGCCCGGTGGTACCCGGAGAACTGGGACCGGTTCTTCGAGCTGAACACCACCCGGCCCATCGACTGGGGGACGCTCTGGTACATCGGGCGCTACCTGGACGGCAAGGTCGGCGGCGACCCCACCCGGCTCGGCCCGTTCGAGTGGCTGAACGTCAACATTCCCACCCTCAACACCATCTCGTACGCCCTCTTCGGGCTGGCCTGCCTCGGCATTGCCGTGCTGGCGTTGCGGGCGCCGCGCCGGCCGCGGCTGGCGCAGCTCGCGTTCCTCGTGGTCGCCGCGTTCCTCATCTTCAGCAAGGTCTGGTCCCAGCAGTTCGTGCTCTGGCTGCTGCCGCTGGTGGTGCTGGCCCGGCCGAAGTGGGGTGCCTTCCTGGCCTGGCAGATCGCCGAGGTCTGCTACTTCGTCGCCTTCTACGGCGAACTGCTCGGCGCGGCCACCAGCCGTCCGGTCTTCCCGGAGGGCGTGTTCGTGCTGGCGTCGACGTTGCGACTGGCCACCGTGGTGGTGCTGTGTGTGCTGGTCGGCAAGGAGATCCTGCACCCCGAGCGGGACGCGGTACGGACCAACTACCCGGACGACCCGGACGGCGGGGTCCTCGACGGCGCACCGGATGCCCCCTGGCTGGACCGCTGGCGCCGCCGAGCAGACAACCCCGAACCGGAGCCCGCGATCAGCACCAGCTGACACCAAGCCACGGACGCAGCCTGACCAAAGGCCTCAGAGCCGATACACCACAGCGTCGCCCACATCCTGCCGCGTGATGCCGAGCGACTCGACCGGC
Organism: Micromonospora sp. ALFpr18c; assembly: GCF_008868155.1. Taxonomy (GTDB): domain Bacteria; phylum Actinomycetota; class Actinomycetes; order Mycobacteriales; family Micromonosporaceae; genus Micromonospora. The sequence continues at coordinate 26,964 of NZ_WBKR01000002.1, read as the reverse complement.
GCGTCGATGGTGATCTCCCATGGCGTGCCGGGCACCTGACCGCGCAGCAGCACCACCGCGCGGACGCCGAGCGTACGCAGGTAGTCGACGCTGGTCTGGTCGGGGAACGACTGGCTCAGCCGGCGGACGTCGTCGAGCTGTCGCGGCGTGAAGCCGCTGCCACCGTTCACCACGTCCGGGAATCCGCTGGTCGACCAGAGCATCACGTGCTGGTCCAGGCTCTGGTTGCTGGGCAGCACCAGCAGCGGCCCCGCCACCGTGCGCATAGCCGCCGGCTGGGTCGGCACCACCGGATGCGGGGTGGTGTTCAGACCCTCGACGGTCACCAGCAGCAGCGGCAGCAGGGTGGCCAGCCGCAGCCACGGCCCCGGCCAGGACGGGATCCGCTGGGCGGCCAGGTCACGCACCCGTTCGGTGAGCGCGGTGACCGCGCCCGCGGCGAGCAGGGCCAGCAGCAGCGTGGCCCACAACATCAACCGGCCCGGGGTACGCAGCGCGTTCCAGCCCGGTGCGTGCTCGAAGAGTGGCAGGTATGTGAAGGTGCCGTCGAAGAAGCGGGTGCCCATCGCGAGGACCATGGTCACCAGCACCCCGGCGAGCAGCAGCAGCCGGTGCCGCAGCCGCCACACCGAGAAGAACAGCCCGCCGGCGGCCAGCGCGTAGAGCACGAAGCCCGGCAGCAGCGTCATCTCCGGGTGCCACGGCAGCGCCGCGCGGGCACCCTCGTGCAGTCCGCCCCAGATCCGGGACTCGGCGGGCGCGGTCACGAAACCGGACGCCGGCGGCGAGAAGATGCTGATGTCACCGATGGTGCGCTCGGCGTACGGGTGCAGCTCGGTCACCCTGAAGTACGGGTACGCCAGGAGCAGACCCACCGCGGCGAAGAAGATCCCGCCGAGCACGTCGGCCACGAGCAGCCGGCGGCCGAACGGCAGGGCCTCACCGGTCCGGAGCCGGCGAACGAGGAACAGGACCGCGGCGACGAGCACCGCACCGGCGAGGAAGTACGCGAACGGCAGACCGATGCCGAAGCCGAGGCTGAGCTGCCAGGCCGCGACCAGCCAACCGGCGTACACCCAGCCGTCGTGCCGGCGTTCGGGCCGGTAGCCGTGCCGCAGCGACCAGCCGTGCCCACGGGCGAGCATGGCCAGCGCCAACGGGATGCCGCCGTTCGACAGCACGTGCAGGTGCCCGGCCTGGGCCAGCAGCCACGGCGCGTAGGCGTATCCGACACCGGCGACCGCGGCACCGATCCGACCCGAGCCGAGCTGCCGGGCCAGCGCGTACGCCCCGAGCGTCGCGAGCGCGTGCGCCAGCACGAACATGATGTTGTAGCGCAGGACCGCGTCCTCGGGGCCACTGCCGAGCATCCCGGCCGGCGCGTAGCCGAGCAGCGTGTCGGAGAACGCGAAGCTCCACAGCTCGGGAAAGAACGTGTTGGACTGCCACAGGCGCGCCGGGTCGGCCAGCAGGATGTGCCCGGACCAGGCCATCTGCCACGCCTGCAGGCTCGGATCCCAGTAGTCCTGCGGAAGGGTGTAGCGCGGGTAGCGCAGCGTCGGCCACGTCATCAGCACGGCCAGGGCCAGCGCAGCGAGGCTCGCCAGCGTCCACTCGTGGATCAGGGACCGGCCCACTGCCCGGCCCGCGCGGGCGAGTCGGGAGGGCACGGGTTCGGGTGCGGACGCGAAGGCCACCCAGCGGTCGGAACCCTCCGCCGTCTTTCCGTCGGCGCCCGTCTTCCCGTCGGCGTCGTCGCCGGGCGTCGCGCCGTCGGTCGGGTCGCCGCCCTTGGCGGCGTCCGCCTTCGGGGCACCGCCTTCGGCGGACAGGCCAGCAGCGCCCTTGCCCTTCGCGGTCCTCCGCCTGCCGAACCAGCCCTTGGCCGCCTTGTCCTTGGTCAGGTGGGCGGCAGGCGTCGCGGCCTCGGCCGTGTCGTCCTTGGCCGTGTCGTCCTTGGCTGTGTCGTCCTTGGCTGTGTCGTCCTTGGTTGCGGTAGCCGTGGGGCCGACGTCCGTGGCTGCGGCGTCCTCAGGGATGTCCGATTCGCCGACGGGGGTGGGCCGGGCGTTCCCGGTCCCGGGCTGTCCGGTCGTCATGCCGCCGTGCTCTCCGCGCCGAGCTGCTGACGCAGGAAGTCGATGTCGGCGGCCTGACCGGTGACACCGCCCGGGGTCTCGACGACCACCGGCGCGCCGGCCGCCCGGATCACCGCGACCACCAGCTCCGGGTCGATCGTCCCGCCGCCCAGGTTGTCGTGGCGATCCTGGCCGGAGTTGAACGCACCCTTGGAGTTGTTGGCGTGCACCAGGTCGATCCGTCCGGTGATCGCCTTGACCCGGTCGACCAGACCGAGCAGTTCCTCGCCGCCCGCGAACGCGTGGCAGGTATCCAGGCAGAAGCCCACCTCGTGGTCACCGATGGCGTCCCAGAGTCGGGCGAGCGCATCCAGCCGTCGGGCGCACGCGTTGTCACCGCCGGCCGTGTTCTCGATCAGGACGGGGACGCCGAAGCCGCCGGAGTCGGCGGCGTACGCGAAGGTCTTGCGCCAGTTGTCGAAGCCGACGGCCAGGTCGTCCCCGGCGTTGACGTGCCCACCGTGGACGATCAGACCCTTGGCGCCGATCTCGGCGGCCGCGGTGGCGTGCCCGAGCAGCAGCTTGCGGCTGGGGATCCGGATGCGGTTGTTCAGGGTCGCCACGTTGATCACGTACGGCGCGTGCACGTACAGATCCACTTCGGCCGTGCGCAGCCGCTCGGCGTCCTCCCGCGGCTTGGGGGCCTTCCACCCCTGTGGGTCGGAGAGGAAGAACTGCACGGTGTCGGCGGACCGGGCGACTGCCTCCGCCAGCGGGTCGGTCGAATCGACGTGGGCTCCGATACGCATGCGAGCGAGCCTACGTCGCGAGCCCGACAGGCGGAGCGACGGTCGGGGTGGTGTCGGGGAGGGGTCGCGTCACCGGACGGACCGACGATCGTTGATGGGATGGAGCCGGCGGTCGACGCCCGGTACCGCCGACGGCGCGAGCGCCGCGTACGGCAGCCGGTGACCGACGGACCGACAGCGAGGTCACCCCCGCCGCGCGGCCCGGCGAGGCGGGGGCGGCCCACGTGGCAGACCCGACTCTCACCGATGAACAATCTCGGAAATTTGTGCTTTTTCCCCCGAGAAGGTACGAGAGCCGTTGTATCGTCAGGTAACAACACGATAAAGCTCCGCGGGGCGTCTTCGGTCCAACCTCATCGGTGTGGTCGTTCCTCCCCAGGTCCCACCCAAGGAATGCGGACGGGACGCCCCGCGGCCTCGTTGACGGGGGCTCATCACCGACCAATGGCGGTCGGACGGTGGGCCCCCGTCGGCATGCCCGGCCCACGACCCGACCACCCCGGGCATGATCGTCCGGACCGGGTATCCTGGTCAGGTTGTCCGCGTCCGGCCGGGTTCCCCCGGCACGTGCGGGCAGCGACGCACGACCTCCTGCCACGGAAGGACCGTGGCCGCCTAGCCCACAGGAGGTGAGCACGTCTTGCGTCATTACGAGATCATGGTGATCCTCGACCCCAGCCTCGAGGAACGCACCGTCGCCCCGTCGCTCGACACGTACCTGAACGTGATCCGGACCGCGGGTGGCTCCGTTGAGAAGACGGACGTGTGGGGCCGCCGGCGCCTCGCGTACGAGATCAACAAAAAGGCCGAGGGCATCTACGCCGTCGTCGACCTGCAGGCCACCCCTGCTGCCGTGGCCGAGCTGGACCGTCAGCTCCGCCTCAACGAGTCCGTGCTGCGCACCAAGGTCATCCGGCCGGAGATGCGCTAAGCATTCAACCCCGGTTCGCCCGGATCAGCCTCCGCGGCTCTGTCGTACTGCTCTGCGAGCCTGTACGTCGAGACGCTGAGTGCGCGAGGAGATGGTCATGGCAGGAGACACCACCATCACGGTCATCGGCAACCTGACCGATGACCCCGAGTTGCGGTTCACCCCGTCCGGTGCGGCGGTCGCCAAGTTCCGGGTCGCTTCGACGCCCCGGTTCATGGACAAGACCACCAACGAGTGGAAGGACGGCGAGCCGCTCTTCCTGGCCTGCACCGTGTGGCGTCAGGCGGCGGAGCACGTCGCCGAGTCGCTCCAGCGGGGCGCCCGCGTGATCGTCTCGGGTCGACTGCGTCAGCGGTCGTACGAGACCCGCGAGGGTGAGAAGCGCACCGTCATCGAGCTTGAGGTCGACGAGATCGGCCCATCGCTGCGCTACGCCACGGCGAAGGTGCAGAAGATGTCCCGCTCCGGTGGCGGTGGCGGCGGCTTCGGTGGCGGTGGCGGTGGCAACCAGGGTGGCGGCGGAGGCAACTTCGACGACCCCTGGGCCTCGGCTGCACCCTCTCCCGCGCGTGCCGGTTCGGGCGCCAACTTCGATGAGGAGCCTCCGTTCTAATGGCGCCGAGCGCCCGCGATCGCAAACCAGGAGCACGTGCAATGGCCAAGGCTGCGGCACTTCGTAAGCCGAAGAAGAAGGTGAACCCGCTCGACAAGGACGGGATCACCTATATCGATTACAAGGACACCGCGCTGCTGCGCAAGTTCATCTCCGACCGCGGCAAGATCCGCGCTCGACGGGTGACCGGCGTGACCTCGCAGCAGCAGCGGCAGATCGCCCGTGCGGTCAAGAACGCCCGCGAGATGGCGCTCCTGCCGTACACGGCCACCACCCGCTGAGAGGAGGCACCGATATGAAGATCATCCTGACTCAGGAAGTTTCCGGCCTCGGTGCCCCGGGCGACATCGTCGAGGTCAAGGACGGCTACGGCCGTAACTACCTGCTGCCGCAGGGCTTCGCGATCGCCTGGACCAAGGGCGCGGAAAAGCAGGTCACGGTCATCAAGCGGGCCCGTTCGGCCCGTGAGATCCGCGACCTCGACCACGCCAACGAGGTCAAGGGTCAGCTCGAGGGCCTCAAGGTCAGCCTGAAGGCCCGCGCCGGCGACGGCGGCCGGCTCTTCGGCTCGGTCACCCCGGCCGAGATCGTCGACGCCGTCAAGGGCGCTGGCGGTCCGGTCCTGGACCGCCGCCGGCTGGAGGTGCCCGGTCACATCAAGTCGACCGGCAGCTACCCGGTGAAGATCAAGCTGCACCCCGAGGTGACCGCCTCGTTCAACCTGAACGTCGTTCAGGGCTGACGTCGGCAACAGCACCACGAGGGCCCGTACCGAGCGATCGGTGCGGGCCCTCGCGCGTTTCGTGCGCCGGCCCGCGCCCGGTCAACCGATCGGCTGCCCGGTCACCGCGCTGATCAGCACGGTGGAGAGGCCACCACCCACGACCGCGGCGGCAAGAGCGATGGTCGCCGAACGCCACGTCGTGCCGACCCGACGCAGCAGCGCCGCCACCACCAGACTGCTCACCAGCGCCAGCCCGAAGCGCGGCGAGCCCGCGAGCAGCGACTCCAATGCCCGCGACCGAGGCGAATCACACCCGCCCCCACTGATGTCGGTGACACAGCCGGCCGGTGCCTGACCGTCCAGAGTCAACAGCCAGACGAAGATCAGGACGGCCGGCACCAGGTAACAGGCGGCGGTGTACAGCAACGGCCGGAACGATCCACCCGGATCCGGGTCGAGAAGGTCGTCCTCCAGGCGCCGAGCCCAACCACCCGTGGCCACCGACTCCACGCGTCGGCGCACCGACGCCGTTCCGACCGGAGACGGGACCGCCCGACGTCGGGTGCCCCCGTCCCGCTGCACGGGTGCGGTGCGAGGACGCGGAGCGGTGTAGCCCACCACCGGCGACCGTGGCGCCGACGTCGGTGGATCCATCCAGCGCGGATCGTCCCCGGCCAGCCGCGTACCGGACCAGAAGCCGTCGTCCCGACTGGGCCAACCCTCCGCCGCCACCTGCCGGTCGGCGCGCGGCGGGACCGTCCGATCCCACTGGTCGTCCGCGACCGCGGACCGCTCCCACTGCCCGGTGCGGTCGGACCGCTCCCAACCCCCGACACCCTCCACCTGTGCCCACTGCCCGCTCAGCTCCGTGCTGTCCGCGTCCGCGATCGACGGCCACGCGTGCACGCCCGACGCGTCCCACGGGTCAACCGCCGGCGCGTACGACGGCTCGGGCTCCGCCGCCCGCTCCGACCCGCGCTCCCACGGATCGACCGGGCGGGCCCAGGACTCTTCCGCCGCACGACGGCTGCGTCGAGTGCGCCGGCTCGCATCCCGACGAGGCGTCTCATCGGCGGGTGCCGCCTCCAGATCACCACCGGACCAGATCACCTGAGGACGACCAGCGGGCGCACGACGGGGGCGACTGTCCGAGACCGCTCCCGAGACCGGTTCCTCCTCCGCCGCGTCGGCGCGCCGGCGGCCGGCGTACCCCTGCTCCTGCGGACGGTCGAGCGTCCACTCCCGGGTGTGGTCCGATTCCGGCGCGGCACCGATCGCCGGTCGCTCCCGCCAACTGGTCTCGCTGACCTGCCGCCGCGTGCCCGTCGTCTCGGCGCGCCGCCAGCCAGCTCCGGAACTCGGGCGCTCCGGTGCGGCCGCATCCTCGTCGTCATCGGGTGCCGCGTGCCGGCCACCGCCGTCGGCGTGCCGAACCCCCGACTCGAGCGCCCACCTCGGCAGATAGGCGTCGACCGGCTCGTCCTGCCCCCGATCCAACGCGCGCCGCCGACTGGAGGTGCGGTAGCGACCGTCCTCGTCGTACGGGTCGACCGGAAGGGACGGCGTGCGCTCACCCCACGAGGCGGTCGGCTGGCCCTCGCGCGGGCTGCCCTCCCCGCGTCCCCAGTCCCGGTAACTCACGGCCGGATTGTGACCCTTCTGAACCGAAAGCGTAATCCGCTGTCCAGGTGTAGCCGTTCGCTGGAGATAGTACGGGACGATCGGGCGTCCGGCCCGACCGAAATATTCTCCTCCACAGGCTGGGGACCACGAAGCCGCAGGTCAGCGGCGTGCGGCCGAGAATTCCCCAGCGGTTATCCACACCCTGTGCACACGCTGCGCACATGCTCGTCCACCGGCGTCCACAGGTTGTCCCGAGGCTCGTCCACCGGCCTTGTTGAGTGGCTGACCTCGTGGTCCGTATGGTTGGCCCTCGACCGCCGGTGCGATGACCCCCGATCGACCGGCCTGGTCGGAAGAGAAGTGTCGTACCCCGGCGGTAGAGCTGGGTCCGGATCCGACGCAGTGGAGGGGGGCCCGGTGTCGGTCACCGATGACATGCGGGCGGAGTCACGGTCCAGCGGCGGCCAGCCGCCCGCGCAGCGGGACGGCCAGTTCGACAAGACCCCGCCCCAGGATGTCGCCGCCGAGCAGTGCGTCCTCGGCGGCATGCTGCTCTCCAAGGACGCCATCGCCGACGTCGTCGAGATCCTCAAGACCAACGACTTCTACCGGCCGGTGCACGCCACCATCTTCGACACCATCCTGGACATCTACGGCCGGGGTGAGCCGGCCGACCCGATCACCGTGGCCGCAGCCCTGACCGACTCGGGCGATCTGGCCCGCATCGGCGGCGCCCCCTACCTGCACACCCTCATCGCCAGCGTGCCCACGGCGGCCAACGCCGCCTACTACGCGCGGATCGTCAGCGAGCGGGCGGTGCTGCGTCGATTGGTCGAGGCCGGCACCAAGATCGTGCAGCTGGGCTACGGCACCGCCAATGGTGGCAGCCGCGATGTCGACGACATCGTGGACCTCGCCCAGCAGGCCGTCTACGACGTCACCGAACGGCGGGTCAGCGAGGACTTCGCGGTCCTGGCCGACATGTTGCAGCCGACGCTGGACGAGATTGAGGCGGTGGGCGCGCAGGGCGGCGTCATGACCGGCGTCCCGACCGGCTTCAGCGACCTGGACCGGCTGCTCAACGGCCTGCACGCAGGGCAGTTGATCATTGTGGCCGGCAGGCCCGGTTTGGGAAAGGCGCTGGCGCTCGACACCCCGCTGCCGACGCCGGATGGCTGGACCACCATGGGTGAGATCCAAGTAGGCGATCAACTATTGGCGGCGGACGGCAGCCCCACCACGGTCACACACGCCTTCGACGTGATGCACGACCGGCCATGTTACGAGGTGGAGTTCTCCGACGGCACCGTCATCGTTGCCGACGCGGACCACCTGTGGAAGACGACCAGCCGTGCCAGTCGACGCCAGGGGCCGGCGCGGCAAAGGCGACGCTGGCCCGAGTCGTCGCTGGCCAGCGTACGTGCGGCAGACAAGAGGCTCGGCGCCGCGAGAAACCAGCCGATCACGCTCTTCGACGAGATCGAGCAGGTCGGGCCGGAGTTCCGGCATGTCCTGCACACCGTTGCCCGTGAGGTCGGGTCGGTCGGCCGGATCAGCCGTCCCATCGTCCGGAACGGCAGGACGCAGAACTGGACTGCGCCCGGGTATCCGGCCGGCCCTCTTCTGACCTCCCTCCTCGCACGAACCGAGCGGGAGGTCAACGCCGATAGTCGGGTCGACCACGACGGTCTCGTCACTACTGCTGAGATCGCGGCCACGCTGCGTACTGACACCGTCGAGCGACGGCTCAACCACGCCGTACGCAACAGCGCACCCCTGCATCTTCCGGATCGGACTTTGGTGGTACCGCCCTACACGCTGGGGGCGTGGCTCGGTGATGGCCACACCGGTGCCAGCCGCTTCACCACCGCAGACCCGGAGATGGTCACGCAGGTCGAGGCGGACGGCTTTGTCGTTCGGCCCAGCGGGCCAATGGTGTACACCATTGTGTTGCTGCCCAGGCCCGCCGCTCAAGGGAACGGTGCCTGCGTGGACTGCGGCGTTTCCACCCGGGCGTTGCGCGAGAATCCAGCAACCAGGAAGTGTGCCGCCTGCCACCGCCAGAACGGATCCTTCCTCGCGCTGCTACGTCAGGCCGGGGTGGCGGCGGACAAGCACATCCCAGGCGTCTATCTGCGCGCCTCCGAGGCTCAACGTCGGGCTTTGCTGGCTGGGTTGATGGACACCGATGGCACTGTCGCTCCTGCGGGCAACCTCCAGTACACGTCGACCTCGAAGCGGTTGGCAGAAGACGTACACGAGCTCATTGTCAGCCTCGGATACCGCTGCACCGTCAACGCGAAGGCGGTGCGTGGTCGCACCCCGGAGTCGTCCATCGCGTACACGTTGAACTTCTCCACGCCGGATGTCATCTTTCGACTCAAACGGAAGCGGGATGCGCACGCCGACCGCCGCCGTACCGCGTCGGACGTCCGGACGACTTCGCGGTTCATCGTCGATGTTCGACCGGTGCCGAGCGTGCCGGTCCGCTGCGTCACGGTGGACAACCCCGAGCATCTCTACCTGGCGAGCCGGTCGATGATTCCTACTCACAACAGCACGGCCAGCATGGACTTCGCTCGAAATGCTGCGATTCGCGCCAACCAGGCGGCGGCCATCTTCTCGCTCGAAATGAGCAAGGTCGAGATCGTCATGCGACTGCTCTCGGCCGAGGCACGCGTGCCGCTGCACGTGCTGCGCAGCGGGCAGCTCTCCGACGACGACTGGACCAAGCTGGCCCGGTGCATGGGCGAGATCAGCGAGGCGCCGCTCTTCGTCGACGACACCCCGAGCATGAACCTGATGGAGATCCGGGCCAAGGCCCGCCGGCTCAAGCAGCGGCACGACCTCAAGATGATCGTCGTCGACTATCTCCAGCTGATGACCTCACCGAAGCGCACCGAGAGCCGGCAGCAGGAGGTCGCGGACCTGTCCCGTGGCCTGAAGCTGCTGGCCAAGGAGGTGGAGTGCCCGGTGATCGCGGTCAGTCAGCTGAACCGTGGCCCCGAGCAGCGCACCGACAAGCGCCCCCAGCTGTCCGACCTGCGCGAGTCTGGCTGCCTCACGGCGGAGACCCGGCTGATTCGAGCGGACGACAATAGTGAAATCACCCTCGGTGAGCTGCTGACCAACAAGGCGAAGGACATCCCGGTCTGGGCCTTGGATGAGGGTCTCCGCTACACCCCCCGCACTATGACCCATGTCTTTCCCAGTGGCACTCGGGAGGTCTTCCGCCTGACCCTCGCCTCGGGCAAGCAGATTGACGCGACGGCCAACCACCCGTTTCTCGCGTTCACCGGATGGGTGCCTCTGGGTGAGCTTTCACCAGGGGATCGCATCGCTACGCCTCGCCATCTGCCGCCCCCGATGGCCGTCCGCCCGTGGGCCGACGCCGAGGTCGTCATGTTGGCACACCTGCTCGGCGACGGTTCTTTCGTGCGGCGTCAGCCGATCCGGTACGCGAGTTGCGACGAGCTGAACCTCCAGGCCGTAACGGAGGCGGCGAAGCATTTCGGGATCTCCGCCGTCCGCGACGATTACACAGCGGCGAGAGTGACCACACTCCGGCTGCCCGCTCCGTACCGACTGGCTCGCGGTCGGCGCAACCCGATTGCGGAATGGCTGGACGGCCTGGGACTCTTCGGCCTCAGATCACATGAGAAATTCCTTCCGTCGCCTCTCTTCAGTCTGCCCAAGGAGCAGATCACCGCGTTCCTGCGACACCTGTGGGCCACGGACGGGTCGGTGACCGTCAACAAGTCAGGCTGCGGAGGGCGCGTCTATTTCGCGTCCACGAGCCGACGGATGCTTGAGGACATATCCCGGCTGCTGCTGAGGTATGGCATCACTGCCCGGCTGAAGGTTGTACCGGTGGTGAATCATCGTCCGCAGTACACCCTCGATATCTCCGGTCGGGACGACCAGTTGAGGTTCCTCCGCGAGATCGGCGTCTACGGGCAGCGGTCGGAGGGATGTACGGCACTTCTTGCCGCTCTGGAATCGGCGGAGAGCAACACCAACGTCGACACGGTGCCGCGCGAGGTGTGGGGCAGGGTCCGGGAGATCCTAGTCGAGCAGGGAATGACTCACCGCGAGTTCGCGAAGGCAATCGGCACCCAGTTTTGCGGCAGCGCCCTCTGGAAGTGTGCGCCGAGTCGCTCCCGGCTGGCAGCGATCGCCGGCGTACTCGACGCTGCCGATCTGGACCTGCACGCGACCAACGACATCTTCTGGGACTCGATCGTGTCGATCGTGTCGATCGGTGAGCAGGAGGTGTTCGACGCGACCGTTCTCGGGACGCACAACTTCATCGCCAACGGCATCGCCACACACAACTCGATTGAGCAGGACGCCGACGTTGTCATCCTGCTGCACCGCGACGACTACTACGACAAGGAGTCGCCCCGGGCGGGGGAGGCGGATTTCATTGTTGCCAAGCATCGAAATGGCCCCACCGACACGGTGACAGTCGCCGCGCAGCTGCATCTGTCCCGGTTCGTCGACATGGCCATCGGCTGACCGTCGCGACTGAGCACCAGCCGGTCAACCGAGCAGCGGAAACCAACCCGCCGACTCGCCCAGCTCCAGCCGGTCCCGGTCGGTGAGCGGGATTCGCCCGGTGGCCTTCAGGAGGAACTCGTGGTCGTCCCACGCGGCGGGGCGGACCGTGTCATCGCTCAGCAGGCCGTCCATGGTGGCCACCGCGACGCGTACCGCCAGTGGGCCGGGCGGCGGCGCGTCGGGCAGGTCCGGCGTGAGGTCCAGATGGTGCACGACGGCTTCGGTGGTCAGGGTGGCCAGGAAGTCCGGTACGCGCAGCACGTGGCCCTGCGTGGTCACGTGCCCGGCCGGGTCGGCTGCCGCGGCGGCGCGGACGGCGGCGGGGGCGGTGTCCGTCCAGAGTCGGACGATCCCGCTCGGGCGGTCGAACGCGGCGGCCGACCGGCGGACCCACCAGGCGTGGCGGTCGCCCTCGTCACCGGTGCCGGGAAAGTCGCGCCAGTAGCTCACGTCGTCCACGTCGGCAGGGCCGTCGACGGGGCTGGCCAGCGTCACCAGGGCGCGCTGGGCGTCGCCGAGGACGTGCAGGAGCAGGTCCGCGACGAGCCACCCTCGACATCGGGTGGCGCGTTGCAGGGCCGCGTCGTCCAGGTCGCGGACCACTGCGGTGATTCCGTCGTACGCCTGAGCCAACGCGTGCTCCGGCCGGATCGCCGTCATGCGATGCAGCCTCGCACGGACTGCCGTACCCGCCAACCGCTGGCGGCGAACGAAGTGCCCGGGCCGACGCGCGGGTCGACCCGGGCGGGATGTCGGGCCCGGTTCAGCCGAACATCTCGTCGAGGAAGCCCTTCTTCTTCTTGCGCCGGTAGTGCCCGTGGTAGCCCTGGTGCTGCGGCTGGCCGTACGCCGGCCTGCTGGCGGCTCCAGTTGGCCTCCGCCTCGAACAGCTTCTCCAGCTCGCCGCGATCCAGGAAGATGCCCCGGCACTCCCCGCACTGGTCGATGACGACACCGCTGCGCTCGTACTGACGCATTTCTCCGTGGCACTTGGGACAGGTGAGACTATTCATCGCCCGACGGTACCCGCTCTAGCTATGCGGTTGCTGTGAGCGCCTCGGTGACCTCCTCGTCGGACACCTCGTGGAAGTCGTCGTAGTAGACGCTGACCGCGCCGAAGTCGGCCGGGCGTTGGGCGCAGACGACCTGGTCGGCTTCGGCGGCCAGCAGCTCGTACGCCTCCTGTGCGCCGACCGGGACCGCGACCACGACGCGGCGGGCGCCGAGCTGGCGGGAGACCTCCACGGCGGCGCGTGCGGTGGCCCCGGTGGCGAGGCCGTCGTCGACGATGACCGCGATCCGCCCGGTGAGATCGAGTGGGGGGCGGCCGGCGCGGTAGAGACGTTCGCGGCGTTCCAACTCGGCCTGTTCGCGGTGGCTGACCTCGGTGATGTCGTCGCTGCTGAGTCGGCTGGCCACCGCGTCGTTGAGGACCTGCACGCCGTCCGGGCCGAGTGCGCCGAAGGCGACCTCCGGGGCCCACGGCATGCCGAGCTTGCGGACCACCAGCACGTCGAGCCGGGCGCCGAGCCGTTCGGCGACAACCCGGGCGACCGGCACACCACCGCGGACCAGGCCGAGGACGACGACGTCGGGTTCGCCGATGAGTGCGGTGAGTCGCTCGGCGAGCACCTGGCCCGCCTCGGCGCGGTCGCGGTAGGTGGTCATGCCTCCAGGTGTACGCCCTGGCGGGCGGTTCCGCCGGACAGTTACGCCGAACTGGCCCGACCGGACAGCTCCGCGGGCGTGGCGACGCTCGGCCGGTGCAGGGCGGGCACCCAGGTGAGCAGGGCCAGCGGGTACAGCAGGTAGCCGAAGCGGGTCGAGGGCATCAGGGCGATGGCGGCGAGCAGTCCGTACCCGCAGATCAGTGCGGCGGCGACGGCGGTGCGGGGCGGTCGGCGGGCGAGCCGGACGGCGATGGCCACGCCGGCCGCGACCAGCAACGCGGCGGCGATGAGCCGGCCGGCGGGCAGCGCCGAGGCGATCAGGTGTCCGGGGAACGGGGACTGCGCGGGGCTGGTCACCAGGCCATGGCCGAGAGGGAAGCGGAGGACGTTCTCGGTCAGGGCGTCGCGGTCGACCAGCAGGGCCGGGAGCAGTGCGGCGATGGGCAGTCCGATCGCGCCGATGGCGACGCGCGTGCCGGCTCGCCGGGTCAGACCCCAGACGATCAGGACCAGGGCGACCGGCCAGGCGAACAGCTTCAGCGCGCCGGCCAGCCCGACCGCGAGGCCGGCCCGGCCGGGTCGGCCGGCGGCGGCGAGCGCGAGAGCCAGCAGACAGAGCGCGAGTACGGGAAGGTCGTCGCCGCCGGTGGCGAGCGTGAGGGCGCAGATGGGCAGGACGGTGGCGGCCTGCACGCCGCGGAGCAGCGCGGCGTCGCGACGGGGGTTCGCAGTGGCGGGGCCGGCGGTGGAAGGTGTGCGGCGCAGGGCGGCCACGGCGAGGGCGAGGGCCAGTGCGGTGCCCACCGCGAACCAGACCCGGGCGTCGGTCCACCAGGTGTCGATCAGGGCTCTGGGCAGGCCGAACAGGGCCATGCCCGGCTGGTACGGGGTGTACCCGAGCAGTTGCTCGCCGGGCGGGAGGGCGGCGATGGCGTCGGGGCCGAGGTACGGGGTGCCGTGTTCCACCAGGCGGGCGCCCGCGTGTTCCACGACCAGCACCTCCTCCTGGGCCCGGTCGGTGCGCCCGGCGGTGCGCTCGATGCTCTGCCAGACGACGGGTAGCAGCGCGGTGCTCCCCCAGGTGAGGGCGGTGACCGTCCAGCGGGCGGGTAGGCCGGCCAGTCGGGAGGTCGGGTTGCGGCGGTGCAGCAGGAGCTGGACGATCACGGCCAGCGTCGCGACCAGGTAACCGACGGCGGCGACCGAGCCCCAGGCGCGGTGTGGCAGTAGCGTCGAGGTGACGGCGGTGATCGCGGCGAAGATGGCCGAGACGCCGTACAGGCCGAGGTCGAGGGCGAGCCCGCCGGCGGCGGTGTCGAGGGTCCGCCAGTGCCAGCGTCGACGGCGGTCGGTGGGGTCGTCGGCGATCACGGCCGTCAGTCTGGCAGACCGGGTTGCTCCGGCTTCGCTTCTGCTCCCCTTGATCACATCATGCTCAGTAGTCGGAATGGTCCCCCGACAACTGCTCAGCGTGAAGTGATCAATGAGCTGGTCGGTGCCCGGTCAGGCCGGGAGGTGCGGGAGACGGGTGCGGCCGCCCTGGCGGCGGGTCTGGCTCAGCCGGATCACCGCGCCGGCGTCGTGCAGCGGCGCGGCCAGGGCGCCCGGGCGGCCGCCCGAGCCGCGTTGCAGGGCCGCGAGGAGGGTGCCGGCCGGCATCGGCCGGGCGAACAGGTGCCCCTGGCCGGCGACGCAGCCCAGCTCCCAGAGGGCGCGGCGCTGCGGCTCGCTCTCCACCCCCTCGGCGACCACGACCAGGTCGAGGCTGCGGCCCAGGTCGAGGGTGGAACGGATGACCGCGGCGGCTTCCGCCGAGCTCTCCATCGTGGTGACGAAGCTGCGGTCGATCTTCAGCTCGTGCACGGGGATCCGGGAGAGCAGGGAGAGCGAGGAGTAGCCGGTGCCGAAGTCGTCCAACGCCAGCCGGACGCCCTCTTCGCGCAGCCGGCTCAGCACCTGGTCGACCACGTCGAGCTGACTGAGCGTCAGGGTCTCGGTCAACTCCAGCACCAGCCGGTCCGGTGGGAGGTCGTGGGCGCGCAGGCGGGCCAGCACCGAGCCCGGGAAGCGCGCGTCGAGCAGACTGCGCGGGGACACGTTGACGGCGACCGGTACGTCGAAGCCGGCGTCGCGCCAACTGCCCGCCGCGATCAGCGCCTGGTCGAGGATCGCCTCGGCGAAGGCGGGCAGCAGTCCGGAGCGTTCCACCGCCTCCAGGAAGCGCAGCGGGTCGATCATGCCGTGGGTGGGGTGGTGCCAGCGGGCCAGCGCCTCGACGCTGGTCACCTCGCCGGTGCCCAGGTCGACGATCGGTTGGAAGTTGACGACGAACTCGTGGTCCGCGACCGCCCGTGGCAGGTCACCGCCGAGGGTGAGTCGACCCAGATCGGCGGTGTCCCGGGTCGGGGCGTACGTGGAGATCCGGAGGCCGGCACGCTTCGCCTGGTACATCGCCACGTCGGCGCGGCGCAGCAGCTCGGCCATGCCGCCGCTGGTCGGGGCGACGGAGATCCCGCCGCTGGCTTCGACGCTGATCCGCATGCCGTCCAACTCGAACGGCTCGTGCAGGGCGGCGAGCAGCGCCTCGGCCCGGTGCGCGGCCACCGCCGGGGCCGGCAGCCCGCGCAGGAGTACGGCGAACTCGTCGCCGCCGAGACGCGCCACCAGATCGCTGGGCTGGGCGGCCCTGCTCAGCCGGTCGGCGACCTGCACCAGCACCTGGTCACCGGCGGCGTGCCCGAGGGTGTCGTTGACCTCCTTGAAGTGGTTGAGGTCGATCAGCACCAGCGCGGTCACCCCTTCGGCGTGCCGGGCACTCAACTGCTCGGTGCCCTGGTCGAGCAGGTGCCGGCGGTTGGCCAGGTTGGTGAGCGCGTCGTGCGCGGCGGCGTACGCGTGCTCGTCGGCCACCCGGGCCAGCTCGGCGTACGCCTGGGCGTTGCGGACCGCCGTACAGAGGGCGGAGGCGAACGTGCGCAGCGTGTACTGCTCCCGTTCGGAGAGCTGGACGGGCCCTCGGAAACGCAACCGCAGCACGCCGACGTCGACGGAACGGTCGTGACCCTCCAGCGGCGTGGGCACGATGGTGCCGTCCACGTCGGTGGGTGTGCCGGTCGGCCCGTCGAAGGTGATGCCGCCGGTGCCGCCGCGCACGGTCCTGGTGCCGTCGCGCAGCTCGATCTCGACCTCGTCGGCGGAGAACAGCTCGGCGGCCTGGGTGACGGCGGTGGTGAGGACCTCGTCGAGGTCGACCACATTGAGCGCGTCGGTGGTGCGGGCGAGCCGCTGCCACGCCTGCTGCTCGGTCCTGGATCGGATTCTGGTGGAGTAGGCCAGGTGCAGGCTGAGCACGAGCGGCGGGACGGCCAGCAGGAGTTTGAGGTTGGCGTCGAGGATCAGCAGCGTGCAGGCCGCCACGATGAACCGTACGGCGAAGCCGGCGAGCCGGAGGTCGAGGTTGCTCCGGAACTGTTTGGAGATCTTGGTCCCGGATGCCAGCGCGATGACGGGGATGGCGAGGATGTCGTCCAGGAGGGCAGCGACCAGGTAGGCCAGCCCCAGTGGCACGATCAGTGCGACGAAGCCCGCTGGGGGCCAGGTCCACGTTGTCATGGCCAGCGTGATGCCGGCGCCCCAGGCCACGATGACGTTCTTGCCCACGCTGAACGCCAGCTTGATCGGCGGCACCCGGCGCGCGGTGCAGGCGATGCCGACCGCGGTGCAGAGCACCACCACCGGAGCCGGAGCGATGGCGAGACCGATGATGATCGCGGTTTCGGTCCAGCTGATCGAGTGGGTGGTGGATCGGATCCGCACCCGTGCCTTGACCAGCGTGCCGAGGGCGATCGTCACGGTGAGCACGACGAGGACCGCGACATCGTTCTGCGAGGCGGTCATCGCGGTGTGCGCTGCGACCGGTAGTGACGTGGCCGTGATGACAGTCGCCACAACGACGACGAGACCGACGAGCAGCCGTAGCCGCCGATCGGTCTCAATCTCTCGTCGCTGAGGAAGGGTCACACCACCCCCGAGGGACTGCCTCCGCCGTGCTCGTAGCCTACCGTTCTGGACTCGTGCACGTCCCCTGCCAGCTGATCAATCCCACTCGCTGCCGCGCATCGCAATGCTCCTCTCCTCCGCCGTGCCATTCGATGACCTACCGCCGTGGGCGGGTCTTCCTATGAATGGCAGCTTAAGAGGAGGAAGGGCAGCTTAAAAGAAATATATGTCGGTATGCGCAACATTAGCCAAGTTGGAGTGGCTTTATTACGTTCTGTCCATCACGACTAAACGGAGTGCGCTTGAGGTTTGCGGTGCCGGATCCGAGGCGGGGTGCGCAAGTGCGGACCTTATCCGGTCCGCGGAAGTGCTATTCGCTGAGTCTGGCCGCCCTTCTGGAGTTGTCTCATCCCGAGTTTGGCCAGGCGTAAGGGCGGGTTGGCCAGAGTTGGCGCAGGTTCGCGGCGTTGGTCGGCGGCGGTGACAACGTGTGGGCAGTTGCGTTGCGGCAGGTAGTGGTGCAACGTGCGGCTGCGGCGTTGTGGTCAGGGCCGGCAATCGGAGGGGCTCCTCGCATCATTCTGCGGCCCGTCGACGATCGTCGCTTGGTGCAGGAACGCGTATCACCGCAGCCGGACCTAGACTTCGTTGGGTGATCGGCTGAATACCGGCGACGGTCGAAGTGGGGACGGGTGGAGCAGGGGGCGGGTGGAGATTCAGGTTCTGGGGGTCTTTCGGTGCGACTGCCTACCCGCATGTTGCGCCTTGGCACACCCAAACAGCAGGCGATCCTCGCAGTACAGCCGGGCCGGCTGGTGGCGGTGGACGATCTCGTCGACGAGTTATGGGCTGATCGCCCACCGCGATCAGCGGTTGCGAATGTGCTGAGCTATGCCGCCAATCTGCGCCGAACCTTCGAGGCTTTCCCATCCGGTCGAGCGGTCATCGTGCGGCAGCGGAACGGCTATCGGCTCGCGTGCGCCCCGAGCTGATCGACGTTTTCTGCTTCGAGTTCGACTGGAGCGCGGGTCGCGAAGCGCTGGCGGCCGGTCACGTGGACAAGGCTCGGGACCTACTGGGTCGTGCGGTTGACCCGGGACGCTGACCTGCCCGGACAGAGCTTATCGATTTCTTATCGCCGGGTCCGCTAGCTTCTGCGCCGTATCGGCGAACGGGGGAGGTTCTGCCCACGGGCAGAACCGGGTCGTCGACACACGCCCGCCGCGAGGTCCCCCAGTGACTTCGGCAGCGGGTGGTGGTGAGGGAGGAGCGGCACCCGGAGCAGCATCGCGCCGTCAGCACCCGGCGCGGTTGGGGGCCGGGCGCCGCTCCTTCCGAAACACCCGTCGGTCGTGCCGCACCGATAGGCTCACGGCCGTGACCGAATCCGCCCAGCTCAGCCACGTCGACCGCGCCGGCGCGGCCCGCATGGTCGATGTCTCCGCCAAGCCGGTGAGCGGCCGGACGGCCGTCGCGGCCGGCCGTCTGCGCACCACGTCCGAGGTCATCGACCTGCTGCACCGTGACGGGTTGCCGAAGGGTGACGCGCTGGCGGTGGGCCGGCTGGCCGGGATCATGGGTGCCAAGCGCACCCCGGATCTGATTCCGCTCTGCCACCCGATCGCCCTGCACGGCGTCACCGTCGACCTGCTGCTGACCGCCGACACGGTCGAGATCACGGCCACCGCCCGCACGGCGGACCGGACGGGGGTCGAGATGGAGGCGCTCACCGCGGTCGCCGTCGCCGGTCTCGCCCTGATCGACATGGTCAAGGCGGTCGACCCGGCGGCCTCCGTGGAGGCCGTCCGGGTGCTGCGCAAGGAGGGTGGCAAGACCGGCGAGTGGGTCCGACCGGAGGACCGCCCGTGATCCGCGCCCGGGTCGTCGTCGCGTCCAACCGGGCGTCGGCCGGCGTCTACGCCGACACCAGCGGGCCGCTGCTCGTCGCCGGCCTGCGTGAGCTGGGCTGCGAGGTCGACGAGCCGGTGGTGGTGCCCGACGGTGAACCGGTCGGCGCGGCCATCCGGGCAGCCCTCGCCGACGGCGTCGACGTGGTGGTGACCAGCGGCGGCACCGGGGTGACCCCGTCGGACCGGACGCCGGACGTCACCCGGGGTCTGCTCGACTACGAGATCCCCGGCATCGCCGAGGCCATCCGCGCCCACAGCCGTGACCGGGTGCCCACCTCGGTGCTGTCCCGAGGGCTGGCCGGGGTGGCCGGCCGGATGCTGGTGGTCAACCTGCCCGGCTCGACGGGGGGCGCGCGCGACGGGTTGGCCGTACTCGGACCGATCCTCGGCCACACCGTCGACCAGCTTCGCGGCGGCGACCACTGACCGCTTCGCGGCGGCGGGCACTGACCGCTTCGCGGCGGCGACCACTGACCGGTCCGCGGCAGGCACCGGCAGGGGATGGCGCGTCCCGATAGGCTCGACCGGTGAGCACGGAAACGGCACCAACCGCGGATCAGGTCGCCGCACCCCCGCCGGCCGGGTGGGAGGAGGCGCGGTCCCGGGTGTACGCCGTAGGCCTGGCGGCCGCGCTGCCGGTGGTCGCCCGATCGCTCGCCGACACCGACGGGTCGACCCTGGCGGAGCCGTTGGCCACCCGCACCGACCTGCCCGCCTTCCCCACCTCCAGCGTGGACGGCTGGGCGGTGCGCGGGGACGGTCCGTGGCGGGTCGTCGGTCGGGTGCTGGCCGGAAACACCCCCGCCCCGCTCACCGACGACAACACGACCGTCGAGATCGCGACCGGTGCCATGGTGCCCGAGGGCGCCACCGCCGTACTCCGGGTGGAGGAGTCGACCATCACGGACGGCCTGGTTCGCGGCACGCCCCGACCGACGCCGGAGTGGCGGCAGCCGGGCGAGGAGGCGTACGCCGATGAGGAGCTGGTGCCGGTCGGCACGCCGGTCGACCCGGCGGTGATCGGCCTGGCCGCCTCCTGTGGGCACGACACGCTGCGGGTCCGGCGCGCGCCGCGCGCCGCGCTGCTGGTGTTCGGCGACGAGCTGCTCACCGCGGGGCCGCCCGCCGCCGGTCGGGTCCGGGACGCGCTGGGCCCGGCGGTGCCGGCGTGGCTGCGCCGGTACGGCTGTCAGGTGCGTCCGTCCGACGTGGTCGGCCCGGTGGCGGACACGCTGCCCGCGCACGTGGCGGCCGTACGCGCCGCGCTGGCCACCGCCGACCTGGTCTGCACCACCGGCGGCACGATGCACGGCCCGGTCGACCACCTGCACCCGACGTTGGAGGCGCTCGGCGCCGACTACGTGGTCAACACGGTGGCGGTCCGGCCGGGCTTCCCGATGCTGCTGGCCCGCCTGGTCGGTCACGACGGGCGGGTCCGGTTCGTGGCCGGGCTGCCGGGTAACCCGCAGTCCGCGATCGTCGCGTTGGTGTCGCTGGTTGCTCCGCTGCTCGCCGGACTCCAGGGTCGTCCGATGCCGGTGCTGCCGCAGGTCACCCTGGCCGAGGCGGTGCCCGGTCGCGGTAACCACACCCATCTCGCGCTGGTCCGGGTGGACCGGGCCGCCGGCACGGCGCACCCGGTGCGGCACGTCGGCTCGGCGATGCTGCGCGGGCTCGCCGGAGCGGACGGGTTCGCCGTCATCCGGCCGGGCACCAGCGGTGCGCCGGGTGACCGGGTGCCGATCGTTCCGCTGCCGTTGCTGCCCGGGGAGCGGGCGTCGTGATCGCGCCGGCCATCACCATCAGCGAGGTCACCGACCAGCCGCTCGACCTCGCCGCGCATGAGGCGGCGGTCGCCGACCGCAGGGCCGGCGCGGTGGTCTCCTTCCAGGGCGTGGTCCGCGACCACGACCACGGCCGTCCCGTCGTGAGTCTGGAGTACGAGGGGCACCCGAGCGCCGTGCAGGTGCTGCGCGAGGTGGCCGCCGAGATCGCGGCCGACCCCGACGTCTACGCGGTGGCGGTCTCGCACCGGGTGGGGCCGCTGGCCATCGGTGACGTGGCGCTGGTCGCGGCGGTGAGCACGGCGCACCGTGCGGCGGCCTTCGTCGCGTGCGCGCGGCTCGTCGACGAGGCCAAGGCCCGGCTGCCGATCTGGAAGCGGCAGGTCTTCGCCGACGGCACCGAGGAATGGGTCAACTGCCCCTGACCGGTCAGCGGCGGCCGTTGACCGCCACGGCACGGGCGAGCCGGTCGCCGTAGAACGCCGGCTCGGCACCCGGCCGCCACGGCAGCGCGGCGACCAGCACGATCAGCGCCAGCGCCAGCGAGTTCTCCATCAGCGCGCCGAACAGACCGTCCTGGTAGTGCGACATCTCGGGTAGCTGGTGCTCGTACGGCCAGATCGGTGAGATCAGGAACAGCAGGTAGAGGCCAATCGCGGCGACGCCGTGCCGGAGCCCGGTCAGCGTGGGATACCAGATCGGCGGTCGGAGACCGTTGAGGCCGGGGAACCCACCGAACGCCGGGCCCTGACCGACCCGCTGCGCCACCCCTCGGCTCGCCTCGCGGCGGCGTACGGCGGCGTCGGCCAGCACGATGATCGCGGGGATGACCCAGACCAGGTGGTGCGTCCAGGAGATCGGGCTGATCACGTTGGCGGTGAGGCCGACCAGGGTGAACGCGGTCAGCTCGTCACCGTCGGCGCGGGAACTGGCGGCCCGGGACAGGCCGAGCGCCAGGATCAGCACCGAGAAGGTGAACCAGAGCAGCCCCGGGGTCTCGATCGAGTCGTACAGCCGGGCCAGCAGACCGGCGAGCGACTGGTTCGGCGTCATGTCCGCCGCGCCGACCCGCTCGGTCTGCCAGAGCACGCTGCCGAAGTACGTCCGCGACTCGTCGCCGACGATCGCGAACGTCCCCAGGGTCACGCCGATCGTGGTGCCGATGGCGGTGGCCGCCACCCGCCACTGGCGGGTGATCAGCAGGTAGGCGATGAACAGCGCCGGGGTGAGCTTGACCGCGGTGGCGAGACCGATGCCGGCACCCGCCCAGGCGCCGCCGTAGATGAAGCGCAGCAGAGGGCCGTCCGTCGCGGCGTAGTGGGTACCCCGGCGGGAACGCCAGCGCAGCCCGATCAGATCAGCCATGATCAACGCGAAGAGCAGGATGTTGACCTGGCCGTAGCCGAGGGTCTCCCGGCCCGGCTCGATGGCGACCGCGAGTGGCACCGCCACGGCCACGGTGAACCACAGTGGCCAGCCCAGCCGGTCCACGATGGGCCGCAGCAGCCCGGCCAGCACCAGGGCCAGCGCGGCGATGCTCCCGAGGGCGTTGACCATGCCGGCCGCGCCGATCGGCAGCTGCGCCATCGGCAGCATGACCAGCCCGGCGAACGGAGGGTAGGTGAACCCGAGTGTGGTGCCGGGCGCGATGAACTCGTAGAGCTCGTGACCGCTCGCCCACCACACCACCGCGCCGTGGTAGATCTTCATGTCGAAGAAGTTGTACGGACGCCCGAAGGTGCCGATGGCGAGCCATGCGGCGTAGGCGACGGCAGCCACGATGGCGCCACGTACGACTTTCCTGCGATCGATCCCGCGCGTCATGCGTTGGATTGGGGCGAGGCGGTCCGCCCGTCTACCGACAGCCGTCGGCATGGCGTGGCCACCCCCGTACCAAGGTCGTCCTACCCGTCCAGGTCCTGCACGGAGCCTAGAACGGCGCCTCACGTCAGTGCCTCCCGCGTTATGCGACCGTGTCCGATCCCACACATGTTTTTGACATTTCCACCGCGTTAACGCCTACCGGGTGGTTCAGGTAATTCGTGGCCTTAGCGAGGGGCGGGGGTGGCACCGAGGGGGATCGACGCAGGTCAGCCGGGGAGGCGGCGTGCGGTGGCGGCGGACCGGACGGCGATCCGGGCCTCCCGCCGGGCCGTGCGGACGGCACGTTGCATGGAACGTCGAGAGTGGCCGATGCGATGACCCGTGCGCCACCGCAGACCCGGCTTGCCTCCGGTGTCCGCCGCGGCGAGCAGCAGACCGCCGAGGAGGCCCAGGTTCTTCAGCGTGTGGATCTCGTTGTTGTTCTTGGTGGTGGGGTCGTCGTTCTTCCAGAAGGGATGCCCGGCGATGGTCACCGGCACCAGCGTGCTGGCGAGGACCAGCGCGGCGGGTCGGCTGAACCGGTTGGTGGCCAGCATCAGCCCGGCGCTGACCTGCACTGCCGCGTTCATCCGGATCATCGTCTCGGTGTCGGTGGGAAAGCTCGGGTGAGCCCTCTGCAGGATCGGTGCGACCTTGTCGGTCACCGGTTTGGCCGCCACCACGAGCCGGCTGGGGTTACGGAAGTTGCGATACCCCTGCACCACGAAGATGCCGCTCAACATGGCGCGGGCGAGGGAGCGTACGGGCGTCATGGATCAGTCATACCCCGTCGGGGCGTTTGCTACCCCGTCAACCGCCGGATCCGGATTGGTGACCGTGCACGTCGCCACGCCGATTCGAGCGACCATCGCTGATGGACGGGCCGTGGCGGGTAACGTCGCGCGGGTGACCACGCTGCGGCTACGACCCGAGGATCCGGCTGACGCCGGCCCGGTACGTCGGGTACTCGCTGCGGCGTTCGCCCGCCCGGACGTGACGACGCCGCCGGAGGTGTTCCTGGTCGACGAGTTGCGCGACACCGACGCCTGGCTGCCGGAGCTGGCGATGATCGCCGAGTACGGCGGTGAGGTGGTCGGGTACGCGCTGCTCAGCCGGGTACGGGTGCGGCCGGAGCGGGGTCCCGCCGCGCAGGCGTTGGCGTTCGGCCCGGTGGCGGTGGCGCCGCACCGACAGCGCGTCGGGCACGGTACGGCGGTCGTGCAGGCCGCTCTGGACGCTGCCACCGAGCTGGGTGAGCGTCTGGTTGTGGTCCTCGGCGATCCGGCCTTCTACCGCCGGTTCGGCTTCGGGCCGGCCAGCGACCTCGGGCTGACCAGTCCGTGGGCCGGCCTCGGTGAGCCCTGGCAGGCGCTGGTGCTGCCGCCGTCGACCAGCGAGGACGGGCCGCCGCCACGCGGCGAGGTGCTCTTCCCCGCCCCCTGGTCCCGGGTCTGATCGGGCTGGTCCCGGAATCGGGCGCGGCTCGGTCAGGCCGGCTGGGTGCGCAGGTACCGGCCGAAGTGCGGGACGGTGAACGCCACCGTGCCCCGCTCGCCGGAGTAGATCAGCCCCTTCTTGATCAGGGCGTCCCGGGCCGGGGAGAGGCTCGCCGGCTTGCGGCCGAGGGCTCGGGCGATCTCCGCCGTCGGCACCGCGGCGTCCATGTCGTCGCGGACCGCGCCCCCGGATTCGGCCTCCACCAGAGACATCGTGGCCATCGCCCGCATGTACTCGCGTTCGGCGGGGGTGGCCCGCTCGAACCGCGAACCGAAGAACCCGACCGCCAGCTCTGCCTCCGCCTCCGGTGCGGCGACCCGCACGTCGGCTGCCGTGATCGGGGAGCGCGGCGCATGGTCCCAGGTCGCCTTGCCGTACGCCTGGACGAAGTACGGGTAGCCGCCGGACTTCTCGTAGAGCAGGTCGAGCGCCTTCTGCTCGTACTCCACGTCCTCCCGATCGGCCGGCGCGCAGAGCGCCTGGTCGGCGGCGATCCGGTCGAGCCGGTCGATGCGTTGGTAGCGGAACAACCGTTCGGAGTACGACTTGGCGGCGCTCAGCACGGCCGGCAGGTGCGGCAGGCCGGCGCCGACGACGATGAGCGGCGCGCCGAGCTGGGACAGCTCGTGGCAGGCGGCGCAGAGCGCCGACACGTCCTCCGGGCCGAGGTCCTGCATCTCGTCGATGAAGATGGCGATGCCGGTGCCCACGTCGCTGGCCACGGCTGCGGCGTCGCTGAGCAGCTCGACCAGGTCGATCTCGATGTCGCCGGAGTCGGCCCGGCCGCTGGCGGCGGGCACGTCGATGCCAGGCTGCCACCGGTCCCGTAGTTTCGGGGACGCGCCGGCCCGACCGGTCGGGGCCGACCGCTGGGCGAACGCCTTGAGGACGCCGAGGAACGCGTCGATGCGGTCCGGCGCGCGGTGTCGGGGGGCGAGTTCCCGGACGGCCATGTGCAGTGCCGCGGCGACCGGGCGGCGCAGCGACTGGTCCGGTCGGGCCTCGATCTTGCCGCTGCCCCAGAGCCGGTTGATCGCCTGCGACCGGAGGGTGTTCAGCAGGACGGTCTTGCCGACGCCGCGCAGGCCGGTGAGCATCAGGCTACGCTCGGGGCGCCCGCGGGCGATGCGCTCCAGCACGATGTCGAAGACGTCCAGTTCCCGCCCCCGCCCGGCGAGTTCGGGCGGGCGCTGGCCGGCGCCCGGTGCGTACGGGTTGCGGACCGGATCCACGCATCGCACAGTATCGGGCCATCTAGCTCGGGGACTAGACATGGATAGATGGGGCTACCGGCGTGTCGGGATTCGTCGACAACAAACTAGGGCTGTCTAGCGTCCACGCTAGACAGCCCTAGTTTTGGCTACCGGTTACTGCTTCTTCAGGCAGAGCACGTAGTCGAACAGGTCGATCGAGTTGTCGTGCACGTAGTTCGCGGTGGCCTGCGGCGCGAGCGTCTCGCACCGGTCCCCGTCGGTGGTCGCCGGAATCCGCAGCAGAACCTGGTAGGCACCCGGAGCGCAGGGCACCTTGCGCAGCTCCGCGTCGTCCTCGGTGCCGTCGTTCACCACGCAGTCACCCTTGGCGAACTCGTCCTCGTCCTCGTCCGCACTCGGGCTCGGCGCGTCGCTGGGCAGGGCGGGCGGAAGGACCGGCGCACTCGCACTCGCCGACGGGGCGGACGCGGCGCCACCGTCGCCGTCGGCGGCTCTCCAGATCGCCCAACCCGCCAGACCGAGGCACGGGCAGAGCAGGAGCAGCACCACCAGGGCGATGATCAGGGCTACCTTGCGGCCGGTCCTCGGCGTCGGCGGCGCGGGCGGTGCGCCGTACCCGCCGGGCATCGGCGGACCCCACGGGCCCCCCGGCTGCCCCGGCATCGGCCCGGCCGGCGGATACGGTCCCGGCCCGGCCGGTGGAAACGGACCCGGCGTCGGCCCGGCCGGCGGGAACGGTCCCGGTGGCGGTGGGTAGCCCGGCCCCGAGGTCGGCGGCGGACCCCACAGCGGCGCGGTCGGCGGCTCCGCGCCAGGCGGCGGCGGAGCCCACTGCTGCCGGGTCGGGTCGTCGCCGGACGGCGGGGCACCCCACTGCGGAGGCTGACCCGGCGGAGCAGCCGACTGCGGAGGCTGACCCGGCGGCGGACCCCACTGGGGCAGGGTCGGGTCCACCGGTGGCGGGCCGTCGGAGCCGGTCGGCGGGCGCTGGTACGGGTCGTCCGGCTGCCCGGAACCCGGTGGACCGTAGGTCGTCATGTCATCCCCAGGGGTGGGTGAGCTCAGCGCTGCTTGAGGCAGAGGACGAAGTCGAGGGTGTCCAGGTCGCTGTCGAAGAAGTACCAGTTGGTGTAGCCCTCGACCTTGGCGCACTTGGCTTCGGCGTCACGCTCGCCACTCGTCGAGCCGTCGACCCGGCTCAGCACCTCGTACGACTTCGGCGCGCAGCCGCTGATCAACAGCTTGGGCTTGCCGCCGGCCGCGCCGTCGTTGCGGACGCACTGGCCGACCTTCGCGAACCTCGGGTCGGCCGACGACTCCGGAGCCGCCGCGCTCGGCACCGGTTCGGTCACGTCCACGCTCGGCTCACCGGTCGCGGCCGGGGCCGAACCGGTCGGTGCGGCCGTCGGTGTGGAGGCGTCGCGACCGCTGAAGAACCAGAACGCGCCACCGCCGGCCACCACCAGCAGCAGGATGACGGCGAGCACCGAGATCAGCGGCCTTCGGCCGGAGCGGACCGGGGGCGGCGGCCCGGGATCCGCGCCGTACGGGCGGTCGTCGGGCCGGTACGGCTGCCCGCCGTACGCCGGTGCCGCCTCGACCGGCCGGTACTGCTCGCCGGGATAGGTGGGTGCGCCACCGTAGGGGCCGTCACCACCACGGTGGGGCCCCGGTTGCCCGGTGTACGCC
>NZ_WBKR01000001.1 GCF_008868155.1 Micromonospora sp. ALFpr18c | reverse complement strand
TCTGTCCACCACCGACCGCCCCGTGCGCTGTCCGTGGACCGTCCCCTGATGTCCGTCGCCGACGCGCGTAAGGTGGAAGGTCGGCGCAGACATCGTTCGACAGGAGCTTTCATGACCAGCACCCTCCCGGCGTCCGCCAGCGGTACGCCGTCCGAGGCCCGGCCGAGCACGCTCGCCGAGGGCGACTTCAAGGTGGCGGATCTGTCGCTCGCCGAGTTCGGGCGTAAGGAGATCCAGCTCGCCGAGCACGAGATGCCCGGCCTGATGGCGATCCGTCGGGAGTTCGCCGAGGCGCAGCCGCTCGCCGGCGCGCGGATCACCGGTTCGCTGCACATGACCATCCAGACCGCCGTCCTGATCGAGACGCTGGTGGCCCTCGGCGCGCAGGTGCGCTGGGCGTCCTGCAACATCTTCTCCACGCAGGACCACGCCGCCGCGGCGATCGTCGTCGGCCCGGACGGCACCCCCGAGGCCCCCGCCGGCGTCCCCGTGTACGCCTGGAAGGGCGAGACGCTTCCGGAGTACTGGTGGTGCACCGAGCAGGTGCTCCTCTGGCCGGACGGCCACGGCCCGAACATGATCCTCGACGATGGTGGCGATGCCACCCTGCTCGTGCACAAGGGCGCCGAGTTCGAGAAGTCGGGGGTCGTCCCGCCGGTCGAGTCCGCCGACTCCGAGGAGTACGCGGTCATCCTCGAGCTGCTGCACCGTTCGCTCGGCGAGGACGGCCAGCGCTGGACGCGGATCGCCGCCGACATCAAGGGCGTGACCGAGGAGACCACGACCGGCGTGCACCGGCTCTACGAGATGCACCGCGCCGGCACCCTGCTCTTCCCGGCCATCAACGTCAACGACTCGGTGACCAAGAGCAAGTTCGACAACAAGTACGGCTGCCGGCACTCGCTCATCGACGGCCTCAACCGGGCCACCGACGTGCTGATCGGCGGCAAGATGGCCGTCGTGATGGGCTACGGCGACGTGGGCAAGGGCTGCGCCGAGTCGCTGCGCGGTCAGGGTGCCCGGGTCGTGGTGACCGAGGTGGACCCGATCTGCGCGTTGCAGGCCGCGATGGACGGCTACCAGGTCGCCACCCTGGACGACGTGGTCGAGCAGGCGGACATCTTCATCACCGCCACCGGCTGCTTCGACGTCATCACCAACGAGCACATGGCCCGGATGAAGCACCAGGCCATCGTCGGCAACATCGGCCACTTCGACAACGAGATCGACATGGCCGGCCTGGCGAAGCGTTCCGACGTCGAGCGGGTCAACATCAAGCCGCAGGTCGACCTGTGGCGCTTCGCCGACGGGCACGCGATCATCGTGCTCTCCGAGGGCCGCCTGCTGAACCTGGGCAACGCGACCGGGCACCCGAGCTTCGTGATGTCGAACTCGTTCGCCAACCAGACGATCGCCCAGATCGAGCTGTTCACCAAGACCGAGGAGTACCCGATCGGCGTCTACGTGCTGCCCAAGCACCTGGACGAGAAGGTGGCCCGGCTGCACCTGGGCGCGCTCGGCGCCAAGCTGAGCACGCTCACCAAGGAGCAGGCCGCGTACCTGGGTGTCTCCCAGGAGGGTCCGTTCAAGCCGGACCACTACCGCTACTGATCGACGTTTCCGGACCGGGTCGGCTGTTCGCAGCCGGCCCGGTTTCGTCGTATCCGGGTCAGGGGCGGCGACGCGCGGGCCGGAACCAGGTCCAGACGCACCAGGCCAGCCACGAGAGTGACACGACGGTGGCCAGTGCCCGCAGGCGCAGCGCGCTGAGCAGCAGCACCACGGCCAGGACGGTCAGCCACGGCAGGAATCCCTTCACGGCGGGATCCTCCCACAGTCGGCGAGAGTGAGCTTGTCATGAACGACTTGACGAGCGCCCTGAGCAGGGAGGAAGGTATGGCTGCCCTAAGTTAGCTGAGGCGTGCCTAACGAACACGGAGCCCGGATGTTCGCCACCTACCTGATCGGCCTGCGGGAAGGCTTGGAAGCGACCCTGGTGGTCAGCATCCTGGTGGCGTTTCTGGTGAAGTCGCAGCGTCGGGACCGGTTGCCGCAGGTCTGGGCGGGCGTCGGCCTGGCCGTGGCGCTCTCGGTGCTCTTCGGCTGGCTGATCGAGTACACGTCGACCTCGCTGCTGGCCCGCTCCGAGGACCGGGAGCTGTTCGAGGCGATCACGTCCGTCGCCGCCGTGGTCTTCGTCACCTGGATGATCTTCTGGATGCGCCGTGCCGCCCGGACCATCGCCGGCGAACTGCGCGGCAAGCTCACCGAGGCGCTGGCCGTCGGATCCCTCGCGGTCGCCGGCATGGCCTTTCTCGCGGTGATCCGCGAGGGCCTGGAGACCGCGCTGATCTTCTACTCCGCGGCCCAGGGCGCGGCCGGTGACAGCGGGCCGCTGCTCGCGTTGATCGGCGGCATCGTCACCGCCGTGGTGCTCGGCGCGCTGCTCTACGCCAGCGCCCTGCGGATCAACCTCAGCAAGTTCTTCACCTGGACCGGCGCGCTGCTGATCCTGGTCGCCGCCGGCATCCTCAAGTACGGCGTGCACGACTTCCAGGAGGCCGGCGTGCTGCCGGGCCTCAATGACCTGGCCTTCGACATCACCAGCGCGCTCGACCCGACCACCTGGTACGCGGCACTGCTGGCCGGGATGTTCAACGTGACGCCCGCGCCCACCGTGCTGGAGACCATCGCCTGGGTCGGGTACGCGGTGCCGGTCCTCCTGCTTTTCCTGCGCCCGACCCGGCGTAAGCCGACCTCCACCGCGACCACCGGCACCGAGCGCGGGGCCGACACCGGCACCGAGGCCGAGGCGGCGACCACGCCGCAGCCTGCCTGACCCCCACGAGGAGAGACAGCTCAGATGCGTACCACCCGCTTTTTCGCGCTGGCCGCCGCCGGCGTGCTGGCGACGGCCGGTGTGGCCGGTTGTTCCGACTCCGACAAGGGTGACGCGGCCGGCGCCGGCGGCCCGATCGTGGTCAAGGCCAGCGACACGGCCTGCGAGGTCGGCGCCACCGACCTCGACGCCGGCACCGCCACCTTCAAGATCACCAACTCGGGTGCCAAGGTGACCGAGTTCTACGTGTACGCCTCCGGCGACCGGGTGATGGGCGAGGTGGAGAACATCGCCCCCGGCCTGAGCCGCGAACTGCACGTCGAGCTGCCGGCCGGCACCTACGAGACGGCCTGCAAGCCGGGGATGAGCGGCAAGGGCATCCGGGGTGCGCTCAAGGTCAGCGGGTCGGCGCAGCCGCTGACCGCCGACGCCGCGCTGGCCGGCGCCACCGAGAACTACCAGCGCTACGTCAAGAGCCAGACCGACGCCCTGCTGGTCAAGACCGAGGAGTTCGTCGCCGCCGTGAAGGCCGGCGACGTGGCGAAGGCCAAGGCTCTCTACCCGGTCGCCCGCACCTACTGGGAGCGGATCGAGCCGGTGGCCGAGATCTTCGGCGACCTCGACCCCAAGATCGACGGCCGCGAGGAGGTCATCGAGGAGGGGATGGAGTTCACCGGCTTCCACCGGATCGAGAAGGACCTCTGGCAGTCCGGCGACATCAGCAAGGACGGTCCGATCGCCGACCGGCTGCTGGTCGATGTCAAGGAGATCGTGGCCAAGGCCAACGCCGAGAAGCTCTCCCCGCTGCAACTCGCCAACGGTGCCAAGGAACTGCTCGACGAGGTGGCCAGCGGCAAGATCACCGGCGAGGAGGACCGCTACTCGCACACCGACCTGTGGGACTTCGCCGCCAACCTGGAAGGTTCCAAGGCGGCCGTGTCGGCCCTCCGGCCGGCGCTGGAGCAGCGCTCGCCGGAGCTGGTCACGCAGTTGGACACCGAGTTCGCCAACGTCGAGGCGCTGCTCGGCAAGCACCGGGACGGCGACGGCTGGAAGCTGCACACCGCGCTGAGCAAGACCGAGCTCAAGGACCTGTCCGACGGGATCAACGCGCTCGCCGAGCCGATCAGCAAGGTCGCCGCGGCCGTCGCTCGGTGACCGGACCTCAGGGGGAGTCGAAACCGATGAGCGGGAGCAGGGTGACCCGGCGGCGGGCGATCACGCTCGCCGGCGCCGGGGTGGCCGGTGTCGCCGGAGTGGCGGTCGGTGCGGGAGCGCTGGTCAGCGGCTCCCGTGGCCCGGCCGCCGCGAGCGACCACCCGGCCGGGGCGGTGCCGTTCCACGGTGAACACCAGGCCGGCATCGTCACCCCGGCCCAGGATCGGCTGCACTTCGTCGCCTTCGACGTGATCACGAAGGACCGGGCCCGGCTGGTCGAGCTGCTCGAGGAGTGGACCGCCGCCGCCGCCCGGATGACCACCGGGCGCGACGCCGGTGTGCTGGGCGCGGTCGGTGGGATGCCGGAGGCGCCGCCGGACGACACCGGCGAGGCGCTGGGCCTGCCCCCGTCGCAGCTCACCCTGACCATCGGTTTCGGGCCGACGCTGTTCCGCGACGCCGACGGCCGGGACCGGTTCGGCATCGCCGACCGGCGCCCGGCCGCCCTCGCCGAGCTGCCCCGGTTCCCCGGCGACGCGTTGCAGCCGCAGATCTCCGGCGGCGACCTCTGTGTGCAGGCGTGCGCGAACGATCCGCAGGTCGCGGTGCACGCCATCCGCAACCTGGCCCGGATCGGCATGGGCGTGGTGAGCGTCCGCTGGTCGCAGCTCGGCTTCGGCCGGACCTCGTCGACCTCCCGCGACCAGGCCACCGCGCGCAACCTCTTCGGCTTCAAGGACGGCACCGCCAACCTCAAGGCCGAGGACACCGCCCTGCTGCGCGACCAGTTGTGGGTGCAGCCGGGCGACGGGCCGGACTGGATGACCGGCGGGTCGTACCTGGTCACCCGCAAGATCCGGATGCTCGTGGAGACCTGGGACCGGACGTCGTTGTCCGAGCAGGAGGAGATCGTCGGCCGGACCAAGGGCAGCGGTGCCCCGCTGGGCCGGACCGACGAGTTCGACGAGCCGGACTTCGCGGCGCGCGGCGCGGACGGCAAGCCGGTGATCGCCGAGCACGCCCACGTCACACTGGCCCACCCGAGCCGCAACAACGGCGCCCACCTGTTGCGTCGCGGCTACAACTTCGTCGACGGGTCGGACGGCCTCGGCCGCCTCGACGCGGGCCTGTTCTTCATCGCCTACCAGCGTGATCCACGCCGGCAGTTCGTGCCGATCCAGACCCAGTTGGCCCGCCACGACGTGATGAACGAGTACCTGCGGCACGTCTCCAGCGGCCTGTTCGCCTGCCCGCCCGGCGTCCGTGACGGGGGCGACCACTGGGGGCGGGCGCTCTTCGGCTGACCGCCGTCCGGATCACGACAGGGCGACCGGCTGGAGGCAGCGGTGGCGCTGGGCGGCGCCGACGGGGGATCATGGGGGCAGCCCGGCCCGGGATCCACCCGACGCCGGTCCCACCGAACTGAACGGGGATGCAATATTAATCCCATGAGAGCCCGGGTACTGGTGGTCGACGACGACCCCGCACTCGCCGAGATGCTCGGCATCGTGCTGCGCAGTGAGGGTTTCCTGCCCTCGTTCGTGGCCGATGGTGAGCGGGCGTTGGCCGCGTTCCGCGACAGCCGGCCCGATATCGTCCTGCTCGACCTGATGTTGCCCGGGATGAGCGGTATCGACGTGGCCCGGTCCATCCGGGCCGAGTCCGGCGTGCCGATCGTCATGCTGACGGCCAAGAGCGACACCGTGGACGTGGTGCTCGGCCTGGAGTCCGGCGCCGACGACTACGTGGTCAAGCCGTTCAAGCCCAAGGAGCTGGTCGCCCGGATGCGGGCCCGGCTGCGCCGGGGCGAGGACGTGGCGCCGGAGATGTTGACCATCGGCCCGCCCGGCAACCAGATCACCATCGACGTGCCCGCGCACACGGTGAGCCGCAACGACGAGGAGGTGAAGCTGACGCCGCTGGAGTTCGACCTGCTGGTCGCGCTCGCCCGCAAGCCGCGTCAGGTCTTCACCCGCGAGGTGCTGCTCGAGCAGGTCTGGGGCTACCGGCACGCGGCCGACACCCGCCTGGTCAACGTGCACGTCCAGCGACTGCGGGCCAAGATCGAGCCGGACCCGGAGCGACCGGAAATCATCCTCACCGTGCGGGGCGTGGGCTACAAGGCGGGGACCGGATAGCCTGGTCACACTGTGTTGACCTCGCCGCCCCCGCACCCCTCGACCACGGCTACCCGCCGGCCCACCGCCGGTGGGGAGTTCTGGCGTGCCGTGAGTGGTCGCGCCGCCCGGGTGGTGGCCCGGGTGCACCAGACGTGGCGTCGCTCGCTGCAGGTGCGGGTGGTCACCATCACGCTGGTCGCCTCCAGCCTGCTGGTCGGCGGGTTCGCGTTCCTGATCGCCGACAAGATCACCACGATCCTGCTGGACAACGCCCGCACCGACGTCCGGCTGCGCGTGAACAGCGGTGCCAGCTACGCCGCCAAGCAGGTCTCGCTGTACGGCCAGGCGCAGGAGGCGCAGCTCCAGGAGACCATCGACGGCACGGTCAACTACCTGGCCGGCGGCGACCCGCAGCAGACCAGTGGCGTGGTGGTGGCGATCACCGCGGACAACTACCCCAACGACATCCAGACCCGCACGGCACCGTCGGTGAACGTCCAGCCACTGATCAGCCCGGAGCTGCGGGCCGCGGTCGCCGACGGCAAGGTGGCCAGCCAGATCCGCACCGGCCGGCTCACCGGGCAGAGCACCAAATACCTGGTGTACGGCTCTCCGGTGCCCACCCGCTTCGGCCAGATCGAGCTCTACTACCTGGTGCCGTTGACCCGGCAGGACTCCACCGCCGCCGACGCCCGAGCCACCGTGGTGGCCACCGGCGTCGCCCTGGTGATCCTGCTCGGGCTGCTCGCCGCGCTGGTCACCCGCCTGGTGGTCAACCCGGTCCGGGTCGCCGCGCGTACCGCCCAGCGGCTCTCCGCCGGCCTGCTCGACCAGCGGATGGTGGTCAACGGCGAGGACGACCTGGCCCTGCTCGCCGCCTCGTTCAACCAGATGGCCACCAACCTGCAACGGCAGATCCTGCGCCTGGAGGAGATGTCCCGGTTGCAGCGTCGGTTCACCTCCGACGTTTCGCACGAGCTGCGTACCCCGTTGACCACGGTCCGGATGGCAGCCGACCTGATCTTCGCCGAGCGCGACGAGTTCGACCCCGCGGTGGCCCGCAGCGCCGAGCTGCTCCAGGCCGAACTGGACCGATTCGAGGAACTGCTCACCGACCTGCTCGAGATCAGCCGGTTCGACGCGGGCTTCGCCATGCTGGACGCGGAGCCGACCGACCTGGTGCCGGTGGTGCACCGGGTGGTCGAGCGGCTGGCCGGCCTGGCCGAGCGGGTGGGCGTACCCATCGAACTCGACCTGCCGGGTACGCCGGTGATTGCCGAGGTCGACCCGCGCCGGGTCGAGCGTGTGCTGCGTAACCTGGTCGGCAACGCCGTCGAGCACGGTGAGGCCCGGCCGGTGCTGATCACCCTCGGCATCGACGACACCGCCGTGGCGATCACCGTGCGGGACCACGGAGTGGGCCTCAAGGCGGGCGAGGAGAAGCTGGTGTTCAACCGGTTCTGGCGGGCGGACCCGTCCCGGGCGCGGCAGACCGGGGGCACCGGTCTGGGCCTGTCGATCAGCCTGGAGGATGCCCGGCTGCACGGCGGCTGGCTGGAGGCGTGGGGCGCTCCGGGTCAGGGTGCCCAGTTCCGGCTCACCCTGCCGGCCCGTGCCGGCGACCGGTTGACGACCTCGCCGCTGCGGCTGGTGCCGGCCGACGCCGCGTTGCCGTTCGGCGGCCCCCGCGACGGTGGCCCGCTGGCCATCGGCCCCGGCACCGGTGGGGCGTTGGCGATCGGCCCGGCACCGGCCGGGGACGGGCAGCGGGCGGAGGTGGGTTCGTGAAGCGGCCGGCCCTGCTCGGAACACTCGGCGTGGTGCTGATGGTCGGTGCCGCCTGCGGCATCCCGGCATCGTCGGACGTGCGGGTGGACGGCAAGGGCGGGGCCGCGACCGAGGCCGGCTCGGTCGACGGCCGGCGGAGCGAGCCGCCGTCGCGGACGGCCAGCGGCAGCTCCAACGAGGCGTTCGTCCGCAACTTCCTGTCCGCCGCCGCCGGCGAGCCGGACCGGGCGTACGAGCGGGTCAAGGCGTTCATCCTGCCGCAGGACCGGCCCCGCCTGCAGGACAAGAAGGGCAGCGAGGTCGCGCTGACCGTGGTCCGGTTGCGGGAGTCGGTCTACACGCTCAACAGCGACTCGACCACCACGGTGAAGATCACCGTGCAGCAGCTCGGTGTGCTGCGGGCCAACGGCACCCTGGCCCCGCCGGTGGCCACCGAGACGGAGTACGAGTTCCGGCTGCGCAGCGGTGCGGTCAACGGCGCCGGCACCGACGAGCGGGCCGGCCTGTACGTGCTCGACCCGCCGAACGTGCTGCTGCTCAGCGACATCGCCCTCCAGCAGTACTACAAGAGCGAGTCGATCTACTTCTGGAGTTCCGACCGCACCCGGCTGGTGCCTGATCAGCGCTACCTGCCCGAGGCGGTGCCGGAGGAGCGCCGGGTCAACGAGGTCGTGAAGTGGCTGGTCGGCGGCCCGTCCGACTGGCTGCGCCCCGGTGTCGTCGGGCTACCCGACCGCACCGAGCTGATCAACAACGCCACCGGCGCGAACGACCGGTGGGAGGTCAACCTGGACATGTCCGGCGATGACCAGAACACCATCGACCAGCTGGTCACCCAGCTCGCCTGGTCGCTGGGCGACCTCGCGGGCGAGCTGGAGTTGAAGATCCGCAACAACTCGCAGCCCGTGCAGGACCTGAGCGCCCGCCGGGCGGCACAGCGGCTCTACCCGATCAGCGAGAACCCGCAGCGGTTCTGCGTGTACGAGGGCACGATCCGTCCGCTCGACTTCGTCGGCGAGCTCAGCGGCGCGGTCCCGCTGGCGGCCGAGGTCAACCGTGGCATCGTCTCGGCCAGCATGGCGCGGGCCGACAACCGGATCCTCGCCGCGATGGTGCTGACCGGCGGCAAGAGTCGCCAGCGGCTCGCGGTGGGCACCGGGCCCGCCCCGATCACCACGATCACGCGCAGTACGAGCGAGTACGCCTCGATCAGTCGTCCGGTCTGGTTGCGGATGGCCGACTCCCGGCCCGGTCGGGGTCTGGTGGTGGCCGATGGCCAGCTCTACCGCTTCGACGAGGGCGCACGGATGTACCCGGTGCCGCTCAACCTGCCCTCGGCACCGGTCACCGCGGTGGCCGCCGCGCTGGACGGTCAGCGCGTCGCGTTGATCGCCGGCGGCCGGCTCTACGTCGCGGCGGTCAACCTCGACGGCGGTGGGGTCTCCATCGGCCCGCCCCGGCAGTTGATCACCTCGCTGTCCGGCCTCACGACGGTGGACTGGGGTCGGGAGGACCAGCTGGTGGTGGGCGGGTCGGCCGGCCAGCCGGCGATCTACGAGATCAGTGTCGACGGCGTCCTGGAGACACCGCTGCGCACCGACGTCGGTGCCAAGGTCAACCACCTGGCGGCGTACCCGACGAACCGCAGCGTGCCCCTGCCCAGCGGGGCGTACATGTACGAGGCGAACGGGGTGGCGTACCGCAGCAGCCCGTTGGAGCGGATCGGGCTCGAACGGGTACGCGACATCGCCCCGCCGTCGGCCGGCGTCCGGCCGAACAACCCGTCCGCCCCGTTCTTCCTCTACTGACGCCGTGCGCGGGCTCTGGGCGGACCTCACCGACCTGGTGCTGCCCGCCGACTGCGCGGGCTGCCGGGAGAGCCGGTCCGGCCTGCGGCACGGCGTCTGCCCCGCCTGCGTGGCGACGCTGAACGCGCTGCGTCCCGGGCCGGTGCGTCCCACCCCCGTCCCGGCGGGCATGCCACCGTGCGTCGCCCTCGGTCCGTACGCCGGCCCGTTGCGCGAGGCCCTGCTGGCGTACAAGGAGCACGGCCGGCACGGGTTGGCCCGTCCGCTCGGCGGGCTGCTCGCGGAGGTCGTCGCGACGGCGGTCGGCGACGTCCGCCGTCCGGTGGCGCTGGTGCCGGTGCCCGACACCGCCGCGGCGGCCCGGGCCCGGTACGGCGACCACCTGGACCGGTTGGCGCGGCACTGCGCGGCCCGGCTGCGCCGGGGTGGCTGGTCGGTCCGGGTACGCCGGCCGCTGCGCGCCCTACCCCGACCCGACTCGGTGACGCTGGACAGCGTGGGCCGGGCGGCGGCCGCCGAGGCGGCGTTCCGACCCCGCTCCCCGGTCGGTGCCGGCGCGGCGGTCGTGGTGCTGCTGGACGACATCGTGACCACCGGGGTCACGCTGGCCGCGGCGGCCCGCGTGCTGGGCGCGACCGGTTCGGCACCGAGTGTCGCGGCGGTGCTCGCGGCGACCGAGAAAAGACGCCGTTTGTAACCGACCGTGTTTCCGTTTCACCCGTTGGTGTATGAGCTGCGAAAATCCTGGGCGGTCTCGGCAACATGGGGTGACTGCCGGGCAAACAGGCGTTAGCGTTTTGCTGTCGGGGGTAGGAGGTCGTTCCACCCGCCCCCGGCGGTGAGAGGAGGCGTAGCCGTACTGACCGGTCGACGCCAGCGGGTCTCCCACGGCGCGCGACCGGGTTACCGGATCGAAGACCATCCGAACAAGGGAGGTCACGTGGACATCGTGGTCAAGGGCCGTAACGTCGAAGTGCCGGACCATTACCGGGTACACGTAGCCGAGAAACTCGCAAAGATCGAACGCTACGATCACAAACTGATTCGTGTCGATGTCGAGCTGTTTCACGAGCGCAATCCGCGCCAAGCCGACCACTGCCAGCGGGTGGAGATCACCTGCATTTCCCGCGGCCCGGTGATGAGGGCCGAGGCCTGCACGAACGACTTCTACAGCGCACTCGACGCCGCTATCGCGAAGCTCGACACCCGGCTGCGTCGCGCGGCCGATCGCCGCCGCGTACACCGGGGTCGGCACGCGCCGATCTCCGTCGCCGCCGCCACCGCTGGCCTACCGGTCGCGGACCTGGTGGCCGCTCCGCTCAGCGCGCCGGGTGACGGCGCCCGCGCCGGCACCGCCGTCGCGGAGCGGGTCGACGATGAGGGCGACGACCGGCAGCCGTGGCACATCGCCCGGGAGAAGGTGCACCCGGCGGAGCCGATGACGATCGACGACGCGTTGTTCGAGATGGAACTGGTCGGCCACGACTTCTACCTGTTCCAGGACAAGGAGTCCGGCCGCCCCAGCGTCGTCTACCGGCGCCACGCCTACGACTACGGGATCATCTCCCTCGCCACCTGACCGGTCGCGGAGCCATGTCGATCATGGAGTTGTGGTGGGCGACCACCACAACTCCATGATCCGGCGTCACCGGAGGTCGGCGGGCAGCAGCGCGAAGGTGAGGTCGTCCAGGCGGCCCCCGGCCAGGCCGGGGAGACTCGCGCGGTGCAGGGCCTCCCGGTGGAAGCCGGTCCGCTCCAGCACCCGGTGCGAGGCGGTGTTGTCCGGCACGGTGCCGGCGGTCAGCCGGGCGACTCCGGCCGAGCCGAACGCCCAGGCCGCGATCAGCCGGACCGCCCGGGTGGCGTACCCCCGGCCCCGCCAGTCGGGGAGCAGCGCGTAGCCCACCGACGCCTCGCCCCGCGCCACGTCGGTGTACGACAACCCGCAGCTGCCCACCGGCTCGCCGCTGGCCACGTCGGTGATCAGCAACCGGGCGATGTCACCGGTCAGCCACCCGCTCTCCGCGAGCCGGCAGCGCCGCTCGATCGCCTCCCGCGTCGGCGGTACCGGCGGCGCCTGGTTGGCGACGACCTCGGGCCGGCTGTGCAGCCGGTACATCAGCTCCGCGTCCTCGGGCGCCAGCCGGCGCAGGGTAACCACCTGATCGGTGAGCACCCCGCCGGGTAGGTCGGGCAGCAGCCGGGCGGCCGGGCCGGGCGGATCGTCGGCGAGGCGTACCCAGGCCAGCAGATCGTGCCGGTCGCCGCCGCGGCCGGACCCGGCCGACCGGCGCGAGCCCTCGTAGTGGAAGCCGGCGGCCAGTGCGACACGCTGGCTGGGGGCATTCGCCGGGTTGGTGAGCAGCTCCAACCGGACGGTTCCGGTGGCGAACGCGTGTTCGCTCAACGCGCGGGTCGCCGCCGCGGCGACGCCGCGTCCGCGCGCCGACGGCCGTACCCAGTAGCCGATCTCGGCCTGGCCTCGCGCGGGCACCGGATTGCTGAGACCCACCGTGCCGAGCAGGCGGTCGGTGGCCGGGTCGGCGACCGCGTACGCGGTGCCGCCGCCGGCCCAGGCCGCCGGGGCCCCGGCGTCGATCCACCGGCGGGCGTCGACCTCGGTGTACGGGGCCGGCAGGCCCGTCATGAACCGCTGGCTGACCGGGTCGGCCAGGCCGTCGACCACGTCGGCCGTGTCCTCGGGGCGAAACGGCCGCAGCCGCACCCCGTGCGCCTCGACGACCTCCTGCGGCGTCATGCCAGATCCTCGGCCAGCAGCGCGGCGATCCAGACGTCGGCCCGCTCACCCCGGTGCGGCACGCCACCCCGGGCGACCCCCTCGAACGTGAAGCCCGCCTTGTCCGCGACCCGGCGGGAGGCCGTGTTGCCCACGTTCGCCTTCCACTCGATTCGGGCCAGGCCCAGGGCGGTGAAGCCCCAGGCGCTCAGCGCGAGCAACGCGGCCGGCATGTAGCCCCGACCCCGGACCTCCGGGGCGGTCATGAACCCCACGTCGGCCAGCAACGGATCGCCGGGGGAGAGCCGCAGGTCGATGGTGCCGGCGTACCGGTCGTCCGGGTCGGCGATCGCGAAACACGCGGCGTCGCCGCGCGCCCAGAGCTCTCGACCGTATCCCTGGTACCACTGCGCGTCGGCATGGTCGTACGGGTCCGGCACGGTGGTCCAGCGGACGCTCTCCGGGTCCTGGCAGGCCCGCACCACGGCGTCCAGATCCTTTGCCTCCATCGGCCGCAACCGCAGCTCGCCGGCGCCGGCGGTGGCGAAGAGGGTCGGCTGCGGGCGGCCGAAGACGGCGGCCCGTCGGGCGGCCAGGGTGCCCGCTCCGGCCGGCCCGGTCGACCCCGGCTCGGGCACCTCGCCGGGCAGCAGCGAGCCGACCCAGCCGTCCGACGCTGGTGGGGAGAGCCGCAGCCGGCCGTCGATCCGGAAGCCGGCCCGGAGCGCGACCAGGCGGGAGGCGTGATTACCCACCTCGGCCCGCCAGAGCAGTCGGCTCAGCCCGAGCGTCCCGAACGACCAGCGG
Source organism: Micromonospora sp. ALFpr18c (assembly GCF_008868155.1). GTDB lineage: Bacteria > Actinomycetota > Actinomycetes > Mycobacteriales > Micromonosporaceae > Micromonospora. Next base: position 142,867 of record NZ_WBKR01000001.1, on the reverse strand, counting down.
GCCACGGCCCGGGTCGCCCGGACGCTCACCCCCCGGCCCCGCGCCCACGGGGCCGTCCAGTAACCGACCTCGCCGGTGCCGGCACCGGCGATGGAGACCAGACCGCACGAGCCGAGCAGCTCGCCGGAGGCCGGATCGCAGACCGCGAACGGTGCGCCGGTGCCCTCCGTCCAGGCCCGTCCGCTCAGCTCGGTGACGAAGCCGTGAGCGTGTTCGGGCCGATATGGGCGCGGTACGCTCGTCCAGTGCTGAATGTCCGGATCCTGGCACGCTCGGTGTACGGCGTCGGCGTCGGCCTCCTGCCAGGGGCGCAGCAGCACGCCGTCCTCGATGATCTCCACGGGCTCCACTCGTGCATCGTGCCGGAACGTTCGCCGACGGCGTAACCGGATAACGTCCAGCGCACGGCCAGGACGTGACTTATGTCGGGTTCGGTGTGACGGACCACCGCCACCAGTGACCATGGCGCCGATGGAGCGCCTACGATGGTTCGAGACTGTCTAGGGGAGCGTTGATCCGTGTCGATTCTGGAAAAGGTCCTTAACGCGGGCGAAGGCCGCATGGTGCGCCGGCTCAAGGCCATCGCCAATGCCGTCAGCTCGATCGAGGACGACTACGTCAACCTCACCGACGAGGAGCTGCGCGGCATGACCGAGCAGTTCCGGGAGCGGCTCGCCGACGGCGAGACCCTCGACGACCTGCTGCCGGAGGCGTTCGCCGTGGCCCGCGAGGCGGCCGCCCGGGTGCTCGGCCAGCGGCCGTACGACGTCCAGGTGATGGGTGGAGCGGCGCTGCACTTCGGCAACATCGCCGAGATGAAGACCGGTGAGGGCAAGACGCTGACCTCGGTCATGGCCGTCTACCTCAACGCGCTCTCCGGCGACGGCGTGCACGTGGTCACCGTCAACGACTACCTCGCCCAGCGCGACGCGGCCTGGATGGGCCGGGTGCACGAGTTCCTCGGGCTGACCGTCGGCGTGGTGCTGCCCAACCGGCCGGCCAGCGAGCACAAGGCCGCCTACGAGTGCGACATCACCTACGGCACCAACAACGAGTTCGGCTTCGACTACCTCCGCGACAACATGGCCTGGTCGAAGGACGAACTGGTCCAGCGCGGCCACAACTTCGCGGTGGTCGACGAGGTCGACTCGATCCTGATCGACGAGGCCCGTACCCCGCTGATCATCTCCGGTCCGGCCGAACACTCGGCCCGCTGGTACGGCGAGTTCGCCGGCGTGGTGGCCCGGCTCCAGCCCGGCACCGACGGCGAGGGCGACTACGAGGTCGACCACTCCAAGCGCACCATCGCGGTGACCGAGCGCGGTGTCGCCAAGGTCGAGGATCGGCTCGGCATCGACAACCTGTACGAGTCGGTGAACACTCCGCTGGTCGGCTACCTCAACAACGCCATCAAGGCCAAGGAGCTGTACAAGCGCGACAAGGACTACATCGTCAGCGACGGTGAGGTCCTGATCGTCGACGAGTTCACCGGTCGCATCCTGCACGGTCGTCGCTACAACGAGGGCATGCACCAGGCGATCGAGGCAAAGGAGGGGGTGGAGATCAAGCAGGAGAACCAGACCCTGGCCACCATCACCCTCCAGAACTACTTCCGCCTCTACAACAAGCTGTCCGGGATGACCGGTACGGCGCAGACCGAGGCGAGCGAGTTCAACAAGGTCTACAAGGTCGGCGTCGTGAGCATCCCGACGCACCGCCCGATGGTCCGCGAGGACCGGCCGGACGTCATCTACAAGACCGAGAAGGCCAAGTTCAACGCCGTCATCGAGGACATCGCCGAGCGGCACCAGCTGGGCCAGCCGGTGCTGGTCGGCACCGTCTCGGTGGAAAACTCGGAGATCCTCTCCCAACTGCTGCGCCGCCGCGGCATCCCGCACAACGTGCTGAACGCCAAGTTCCACGCCCGGGAGGCCGAGATCGTCGCCCAGGCCGGGCGAAAGGGCGCGGTCACCGTGGCCACCAACATGGCCGGCCGCGGCACCGACATCCTGCTCGGCGGCAACCCCGAGTTCCTCGCGGCCAACGACCTGCGCCAGCGCGGTCTCGACCCGCTGGAAAACGAGGAGGAGTACGCCAAGGCGATGGAGGAGGTCCTGCCCACCTGGAAGCAGGCCTGCGACGCCGAGGCGGACGAGGTCTCCGCCGCCGGTGGCCTGTACGTGCTGGGCACCGAGCGGCACGAGTCCCGTCGGATCGACAACCAGCTGCGCGGTCGCGCCGGCCGGCAGGGCGACCCGGGCGAGTCCCGCTTCTACCTGTCGCTGCAGGACGAGCTGATGCGGCGCTTCCGGGCCGGCGCGGTCGAGGCGGTGATGGAGCGCTTCAACATCCCGGAGGACGTGCCCATCGAGTCGAAGATGGTCACCCGCCAGATCAAGAGCGCCCAGGCCCAGATCGAGGGCCAGAACGCCGAGATCCGCAAGAACGTGCTGAAGTACGACGAGGTGCTCAACAAGCAGCGCCAGGTCGTCTACGCCGAGCGGCTGCGGGTGCTCAACGGTGAGGACCTGTCCGACCAGGTCCGCAACATGATCGACGACACCGTCGAGGCGTACGTGCGGGGTGCCACCTCCGAGGGCTACGGCGAGGACTGGGACCTGGAGCAGCTCTGGTCCAGCCTCAAGCAGCTCTACCCGGTCGGCGTGACGATCGAGGAGCTGGAGGAGGACGCCGGCGGCTCCCGGGCCGGCATGGATGCCGACTTCCTGGTCGCCCGCCTCAAGGAGGACGCGAACGCCGCGTACGACCGCCGCGAGGAGCAACTCGGCACCGAGGGTGTGCGCCAGCTCGAGCGGATGGTGCTGCTGCAGGTCATCGACCGCAAGTGGCGCGAGCACCTCTACGAGATGGACTACCTCCAGGAGGGCATCAACCTCCGGGCGTACGCCCAGCGTGACCCCGTGGTGGAGTACCAGCGCGAGGGCTTCGACATGTTCGCCACCATGATGGACGGCATCAAGGAGGAGACGGTCGGCTTCCTCTACAACGTGGACGTCCAGGTGACCGAGCCGGAACCCGCGGAGTCGGAGGAGGTCACGCTGCTCGACAAGCCGGTGGAGATCCGGGCCAAGGGTCTCAACCGCGCCCCGCAGCGCCAGGGCCTGCAATACTCGGCCCCCACCATCGACGGTGAGGCCAGCCCGGGTGCGGTGGCGGTCGAGCAGGCCGAGCAGCAGGCGCCCGCGCTCGGTGTGGGCCGTCCGGCCCAGGCTGCACCGGCGGCGCCGGGGCAGACCGCACCGTCCGCCCCGCAGCGGCCGGCCTCCGGGCTGCGTGGCCCGGCGCTCCCGACCGCCGGCTCCCGACGTCCAGCGCCGAACCAGGCGGACGCCGGCAACGGCCCGTCGCGCAACGCGCCGTGCCCGTGTGGCTCGGGCCGCAAGTACAAGCGCTGCCACGGCGCCCCCAACGGCGGCAACTGACCGACAGCAGTCCCGACGGGCCCCGGCCGATCTGGCCGGGGCCCGTCGGCGTCTCCAGCCTCGCGCGCCCGGCCCGGCCCGGCCTCGCCGACTGGCCCCGCGTCGGTGTCGGCCGCTTGAGAAGTGCCCGCGTCGGAGGGCTCTCGAAGGGCCCGTCGGCCGGGGTGCTGGCCGTGGCGGCGGGCGGTCAGAGGACGTGTAGGGCGGTGCAGAGCCAGCGGCCTCGGCGGTGCTCCAGGCGGAGCGCCATTGCCCAGCTCCGCCCGCCGTCGCCGGTGAACACGGCGGCGGCCTCCACCGCCGCGTCCCGAGGTTCACAGACGCGAAGACGGAGCAGCCGGGCCAGCGGCCTCGTACCGCGGCGGCGGGGCGTCCCGGCCCGCCCGGACGCCCGTGCCAGTTCGATCAGCAGGTCGCCGGACCGGGTCGGGTCGAGCAGTGGCCGGACCTGTGCGGGCGAGCGGTAACCGTTGACCGCCTCCAGACACGTGCTGACGAAGCGGTGCGCGGCCCGGGTCGCCTCGGAGACCGTCGCGGACGGCAGCGGCGCACCCGGGTGGCCGGCGGGCCGACCGGGCACCGGACGCAGCGAGCGGCGGCGCTCCGGCGGTCGGGCCTGGTCCTGTCGGGACGCGGCGAACAGGTCGAGGGCGAGCTGGCCGTGGGTCGGCGCCGGCCAGTACGCTCCGTCGGCCTCGTCGGTGTACGGCGGATCGATGGGTGGGGCGGGGCGCAGCCGTACGGGTGGTCGGGACGGACGCTCACTCATCGCAGCCCTCTCGATCTTGCGTTTGCCTTCGTTTGCCTCCGACACCATAGATTGTGAGCGATGGGCGGCACCGGGGTCAATGGCAACAGTGGGGAGGGACGCGCCGTCGCAGCGCGTGATCCGCGTCGTTTCGCCAGTGGCGGGTTGTCCAGGCCGCGCGGATACCGCGACATCGGTGAGACGGAGTGGATTCTTACTCCGGATCGCGGTCGACCAGGGGATTGCTCTGCACCCACTCGGCGGTCTCGTCGTACTTGCGGGCTATGTACTCCTCCAGTCGAGCGCGCTCGACACGCCACTGGCCGCGCCCACCGATCTTGATCGCCGGCAACTCTCCGCTGCGCACCATGTGGTAGACCTGCGAGTCCGACACGTTCAGCTCGGTGGCGACGTCGGACAGCAGCAGGAACCTGGGCTCCACAGAAACTCCCGGGGTTGATGTCGTTTGGCTCAGTTTGCCACCGACAGCGCCGACCGCCCAGCACCGTAACAGCACCGGTCCCGGACCGGCGTCGGCGGACACACCGGCGGGGAGCTTCCGCCGACCGGAGGTGCGGTGTATGACGGTCACGGCGTGCGGCATGATCTGCGCCCGTGCCGGCGGCCGCCGGCGCAGGACCGAGCGGGGAGACGACCGGTGAACCACGAGCTTGTCCGGGTGTACGTAGCGGCGACCGTACCGATGCTGGCCCGGCTGCGTGAGCAGGGCCTGAGCGCCGACCAGGCGCACGCCGTGACCCCGGCGCTGCGCGAGTGGTACGCCGAGGGCGACGAGGAGGAGCTGGAGTACGTCGCGTTCACCCGGGCCGCCCAGGACGCGCTGCACCTGCTCCGGGACGACCCGAGCGCACCTCGCCGCCGGGTGGTCGTCTCGGCCGACCTGCCGCCGGCCGCGCTCGGGCGGGGCGACGGCGAGCTGGGATCCAGCACGGTGACGTTGGCCGACGTCGTGCCGGTCGGTGCCGTGGCGGCGATCCACGTGGACGGCGCGGACGCCGCCGAGGAGGTCGCCGCGGCGGCCGACGTGGTGGCCGAGGCCGCCGCCGGTGACCCGGACGCCCAGTTCACCGTCGACGGCGCCGAGGACCACGAGCTGGAGTGGTACGACGTGACGGAACTGGACCTGCTGCTGCACGCGGCCAGCTGAGCCGGCCGTCGGTCAGCGCGCCGGGTCCGTTTCGACGGCGTCGACCTCGCCCGCGTCGGTGGGGGAGTCGGCGGGTTCGTCGTCGGTGTGCGCCGGCCCGAGTGTGCGGCCGAACGCGATGAGCGCGGTCAGCGCGCCCACGAAGAGCACCCAGATGCCGTTGTCCACCCGCGAGGTGCCCAGCGAGGTCTGCGCCACCGCGTCCGCCTCGCTGAGCGCGCTGGCCAGGTCCAGCAGTGACCGGCCGCCGATCCGGATGATCACCTCGGCGACCAGCAGGAGCAGCCCCGGCCCGGCGCCGGCGAGCAGGTACGCCGGCCAGCGCGGCGCGGGCGTCGCCGGATCGCGGCGGACGACCCGCCGGCGTGCCCAGGTCAGGTAGCCGAAGGCGAGCAGTCCGGCGAGCAGTCCGGCGACGAGCGATTCGGTACGCGACACCCACTTTGCCGCGTTGACCATCGACTCCTGGCTGTCGCCCGCGCCGAAGAGGTCGAACAGCGGGTCCCGGGCCTGGCTGAACGCCACCACGAAGAGCAGGGTGCCCAGGGCGGCGGTCACCACGGCGCCGACCGTCGGGGCCGAGCGCGCGCCGGCGATCGCACCACCGATGACCGCGGCGGCGGCGGTGGTGCCGGCGATCACGTTGGTGATCGAGGTGTCGAAGTAGGTCAGGTTGATCGCCAGCGCGGCGGCCAGCCCGACCACCATTCCGACGCCGATCGCCCCGACGAAGCGCAGGGTGACCCAGTCGCCGTAGCGGCGGGCCAGCAGGTTGCCGCCGGCCAGCGCCATGGCCGCCCCGGCCACCAGCGCGGCCGAGATCACGCCGGGCAGGGCGAACGCGGAGAGGCTGATCGCGGTGATCCCGGCCGAGGCCGAGGTGATGGCCTCCCGGGTCGACCAGAGCATGGCGGTCAGCCAGCCCAGCGCCAGCAGCGCGAGCACCGCAGCGCCGGGGGCGGGTGCCGGACGGCCGTTGGGGATGGCCGCATCGACCGCCGCTTCGTTCGACTCCGCGGCCGTGACGCGGCCGGGCTGCTTGGTCATCGTCTTCCCTTCGACGCGGCAGGTCACCGACCACTCAGGGTACGCGGGCCCGCGGGCCAGTCCGTCGCCCCGGGACGGTCCGCGCCGGCTGGGAGCCCTCGGCGTGCCGGCCGGGCTGCCCGGCGTCCAGCGTCGGCCGGCCACCCGGCGTCCGGTGTGGGCCGGCCACCCGGCGTCCGGTGTGGGCGGCTACCCGACGCAGGGGCGGATCGTCGGATCGAGCCCGATCGGTAAGGAGAGAAGGGGTGGGCCGGTCCTTGGCCCAGGGAGGTGGCCCAGGTGGAGCGGGTGGCCTCGCATGGGAGAATCCTGGGAGGTCCCGCCGCTGCTCGGCCCTCCCGTGCGGCGTCCGGTGTCCGGCCGTCCGGTCGGTGCCCGCGGGTCCGGTTTCGCCACTGCTGTCGAGATCGCCAGGAGCCTTGATGGATGCCGTGTTCTCCGTACCCGAGCCGCGCAACGAGCCGGTTCGTAACTACGAGCCGGGCAGCACCGACCGGGAGCGGCTCCAGCGGCGGCTGACCGAGCTGGCTGCGGAGCGCGTCGACCTGCCGATGACCATCGGCGGCGAGCAGCGGATGGCCGCCGGCGATCCGATCAACGTGGTGCAGCCGCACAGGCACGCGCACGTGCTGGGCGTGACCGGGCACGCCACCCACGACGACGCCCGCGCCGCGATCAAGGCGGCCAAGGACGCTGCCCCGATGTGGCGGGCGCTGCCGTTCGAGGAGCGCGCGGCGATCTTCCTGCGCGCCGCCGAGCTGCTCGCCGGCCCGTGGCGCGACACCCTGAACGCCGCCACCATGCTCGGCCAGTCGAAGACCGCGATCCAGGCGGAGATCGACTCGGCCTGCGAGTTCATCGACTTCCTGCGGTTCAACGTGCACTTCGCCCGGCGCCTGCTCGAGGAGCAGCCGGCGTCGTCGCCGGGCGTCTGGAACCGCTTCGACCACCGCCCGCTGGAGGGCTTCGTCTACGCGGTCACCCCGTTCAATTTCACCGCGATCGCCGGCAACCTGCCGTCGGCGCCGGCCCTGCTGGGCAACACGGTGATCTGGAAGCCGGGCCCGACCCAGCAGTTCGCCGCGCACTTCACCATGCGCCTGTTCGAGGCCGCCGGCCTCCCGCCCGGCGTGATCAACATGGTCACCGGCCGGGGTGAGGAGGTCTCCGACGTCGTGCTCGCCGACCCGGACCTGGCCGGCATCCACTTCACCGGGTCGACGAAGGTCTTCCAGCAGTTGTGGCGGACCGTCGGGGAGAACATCGCCCGCTACCGGGGCTACCCGCGGCTGGTCGGCGAGACCGGCGGCAAGGACTTCGTGGTCGCGCACACCAGTGCCGACGTGGACGCCCTGCACACCGCGCTCATCCGCGGCGCGTACGAGTACCAGGGTCAGAAGTGCTCGGCGGCCTCGCGGGCGTACGTGCCGCGTTCGCTCTGGGAGGGTGGGCTGCGTGATCGGCTGGCCGCGACCACCGACTCGTTGACCTACGGTGACGTCGCCGACTTCAGCAACTTCGGCGGTGCGGTGATCGACGACAAGGCGTTCGCCCGGCACACCGCCGCGCTGGAGTTGATCGCCGGCGACGACAGCTGCCGGGTGCTGGCCGGCGGCACCGCCGACGACTCGGTCGGCTACTTCGTCCGGCCGACCCTCTTCGAGTGCGGCGACGCCGCGCACGAGACGTTCACGACCGAGTATTTCGGGCCGATCCTGGGCGTGCACGTGTTCGACGACGCCCGCTTCGACGAGGTGGTGGCGCAGGCCGAGTCGATCGCCCCGTACGCGCTGACCGGGTCGGTGTTCGCCACCGACCGGCAGGTGGTCGACGCGGTCGCCGAGCGGATGCGGTACGCGGCCGGCAACTTCTACATCAACGACAAGCCGACCGGCGCGGTGGTCGGGCAGCAGCCCTTCGGCGGTGCCCGGGCCAGTGGCACCAACGACAAGGCGGGCTCCTGGCTGAACCTGGTCCGCTGGGTGTCGCCGCGCACGATCAAGGAGACGTTCGTGCCGCCGACCGACCACACGTACCCCCACATGGGCTGACCGTCGACGACCCGCCGGCGGCGCGCGTGGCGCCGCCGGCGGTCGGCCGATCGTCCCAACTCATCGATAGTCCTCAACGGACAGTCTGCCGCCGACAGTGCACTTAGGAAGTCCTGTCGGGTGGCAAACTGCCAAATCCTGGACGCCGCGTGCGCAAAGTGGCAGCGTAGTGGCCATGGCGGAATCCGGAGTCAACCCTACGGCGGCGGCCCTTCTCGGCCTCCTCCACGAGGGCCCGATGACAGGCGGCCAGTTGATGGCCGCCGCTGAGCGCCGACTGGCGCCGTACTGGTCGATGACCCGCAGTCAGGTCTACCGCGAGTTGCCGGTGCTGGCGGAGCGGGGTTTCGTGCGGCTCGGCAAGCCGGGGCCGCGAATGAGCCAGCCGTACGCACTCACCGCCAGCGGGAAACGGACATTTTCTCGTTGGCTGGCGGAAAACCCGGGGCGGGACACCATCCGCAACCCGATAGCGCTCCGGATGGCCTTCGGCAACCTGCACTCCGCCAGCCAGTTGAAGGGCCTGTACGCCTCCGCCAACGAGTACCACACGGAGGCTCTCGCCCAGGTACGCGAACAGGTCAAAAACGCCAAACGGGACGGCGAGACCTACGACGCCAGCGCGCTGGAGTTCGCGGTCGCCTACCACCGGGCGGCCCTGTCGTGGCTGAAAACCGCCCCCGTCGGGTGACGATCGGCGGGTTCCCGCATACGCGACGAGCTGGGCTGCCTACGGCACAGTACGCTTGTCTGTCGTGACCGCTGCCGATTACGCCGAACAGCTCAAGGAACTCGACGCGACCCTGCGAAACATCGAGGCCGTCCTCAACATCGACCGTCTCCACGAGGACAAGGCCCGCCTTGAGCAGGAGGCGTCCGCCCCTGACCTCTGGGACGACCAGGCCAAGGCCCAGCAGGTGACCTCGCAGCTGTCGTACGTCAACGGCGAGATCAGCAAGCTGGGCAGCCTGCGCGCCCAACTCGACGACGCCCGGGTGCTGCTGGAGCTGGCCGAGGCCGAATCCGACCCGGGTGTGCTCACCGAGGTTGAGGCGGAGATCACCGGGTTGACCAAGTCGATCCAGGAGATGGAGGTCCGCACCCTGCTCTCCGGCGAGTACGACTCCCGGGAGGCGTTGGTCGCCATCCGGGCTGGTGCGGGTGGCGTGGACGCGGCGGACTTCGCCGAGATGCTGCTGCGGATGTACCTGCGCTGGGCGGAGCGCCACGGCTACCCGACCGAGGTCTACGAAACCTCGTACGCCGAGGAGGCGGGCCTCAAGTCGGCCACCTTCGCGGTCAAGGTGCCCTACGCGTACGGGACGCTCAGCGTCGAGTCGGGGACGCACCGCCTGGTCCGGATCAGCCCGTTCGACAACCAGGGCCGCCGGCAGACCAGCTTCGCGGGCGTCGAGGTTCTGCCGGTCACCGAGCAGACCGACCACATCGACATCCCGGAGAACGAGGTACGGGTCGACGTCTACCGCTCCTCCGGCCCCGGTGGGCAGAGCGTCAACACCACCGACTCGGCGGTCCGACTCACCCACATCCCGACCGGCATCGTGGTGACCTGCCAGAACGAGAAGTCCCAACTGCAGAACAAGGCGTCCGCGCTGCGGGTGCTGCAGGCCCGGCTGCTGGAGCGCAAGCGCCAGGAGGAGCAGGCCAAGCTGGAGGGGCTCAAGGAGAACGCCGCCGGCTCGTGGGGCGACCAGATGCGCTCCTACGTCCTGCACCCGTATCAGATGGTGAAGGATCTCCGAACCGAGCAGGAGACCGGCAATCCGAGCGCGGTCTTCGACGGCGAGTTGGACGGGTTCATCGAGGCGGGTATCCGTTGGCGCAAGCAGCGTCAGCTCGCTGGCGACGGTGCGTGACGGCTCGCGGGCGGAGCGCGTCGTCGATCTCCAGGTAGAAGCCTGATTCGACGACGCGCGCCGGATCTGTGGGGCGTGGGGCTTGGCTCAGTTGTTACACCGCGTAGACTCACCACCCGTGATTCAGCTTGAGCAAGTGACGAAGACGTACCCGAAGGCGTCCCGGCCTTCGCTCGACAACGTGTCCGTCTCGATCGAGAAGGGCGAGTTCGTCTTCTTCATCGGTCCATCCGGCTCCGGCAAGTCCACAATCATCAAGATGCTGCTGCACGAGGTCGCCCCCAACAAGGGCCGCGTCGTCGTCAACGGCAAGGACGTCACGTCGATGCGCTCGTGGAAGCGACCCCACTTCCGGCGTTCGATCGGCTGTGTCTTCCAGGACTTCCGGCTTCTGCCGAACCGCACCGCCTACGAGAACGTGGCGTTCGCTCTCGAGGTGATCGGCAAGACCAAGGCGGTTGCCCGCCGGGTCGTGCCGGAGGTGCTGGAGCTGGTCGGTCTCGGTGGCAAGGAGCACCGCTACCCGCACGAGCTCTCCGGTGGTGAGCAGCAGCGGGTCGCCGTCGCCCGGGCGTTCGTGAACCGTCCGCTGATCCTGCTGGCGGACGAGCCCACCGGAAACCTGGACCCGGACACCTCGATCGAGATCATGCGCCTGCTGGACCGGATCAACCGCACCGGCACGACCGTCGTGATGGTCACCCACGACTCCAACATCGTGAACCAGATGCGCCGCCGCGTCGTCGAGATCGAGAGCGGTCGCATCGTCCGTGACCAGGCCCGCGGCGTCTACGGGTGAGCCGGCGCTCCACCCCTGCGCAGCCTGACGACGAACACCTCATGCCGGAGACCCGGAGGAAATCCCGATGCGCGTGAAATACGTCCTGTCCGAGGTACTGGTCGGACTGTGGCGCAACGTGACCATGTCCATCGCGATGATCATCACGATGGCGGTCTCGCTGACCATGCTCGGCGCCAGCGGTCTCATGTACCGCCAGGTCGACGACATGAAGGACCTCTACTACAAGAACATCGAAGTCTCGATCTTCTTGAACCAGGAGGTGAGCGAGCAGGAGCGCACAGAGCTGCAAACCAAGCTCGACGGCGACCCTCTGGTGAAGGACGTCCTTTACGTCAACAAGGACGAGGCGTACAAGCGCTTCAAGGAGATGTACCAGGACGCTCCGGACCTGGTGAACGCCGTCAAGCCGGACCAGCTGCCCGAGTCGTTCCGGCTCAAGCTGAACAACCCGGAGCAGTACAAGGACATCTACGACCAGTACAAGGACACGGCGGGCGTCGACGAGATCGTCGACCAGAGCCGCCTGCTGGACAAGATCTTCAACATCCTCACCTCGATCCAGAACATCGCGCTGGCCGCGGCCATCGTGATGGCGATCGCCGCCCTGCTGCTGGTCGCGAACACCATTCAGGTGGCCGCGTACAGCAAGCGGCGCGAGGTGGCGGTCATGAAGCTCGTCGGTGCGTCCAACTGGTTCATCCAGGCGCCGTTCGTGCTGGAGGCCGTCGTGGCCGGCCTGATCGGCTCGCTGCTCGGTCTGGTCGCTCTCGTCGCGGCGAAGTATCTGCTCTTCGACGGGTCGCTCAGCGCGTTGCAGGGCCTGCTCTCGCCGATCAGCTGGGGTGACATCCTGTTCATCTTCCCGCTGATGGCCGGCGTCGGTGGCCTCGTGAGCGCCGCCACCGCCTGGATCACCCTGCGCTTCTACCTGCGGGTCTAGGCACCGTACGGGTCGTCCCGTCGTCTCCCGGGGACCCTCCCGCGGCCGGAAATAAACGGCGCGGGAGGGTCCTTGTCATTCAGGTAACATGATCGGTTGTCCGGCCGGGGTGACCCCGGCCGAGGACGACGCAGGAGAGGGGGTGGCACCGATGCCACGGGAAAAGGGGCGCAAGGTGGTCGCCTCCAACAAGAAGGCACGCCACGACTACTCGATCCTCGACACGTACGAGGCGGGCATGGCGTTGACCGGCACCGAGGTCAAGTCGCTGCGGGCCGGGCGGGCGTCGCTGGTCGACGCGTTCGCCCAGGAGCGCGACGGCGAGTTGTACCTGCACGCCATGCACATCCCGGAGTACACGCAGGGCACCTGGACCAACCATGAGCCCCGGCGTACGCGCAAGCTGCTGCTCAACCGTGTCGAGATCGACAAGCTCGTCGGCAAGACCCGCGAGGGCGGTTTCACCATCGTCCCGTTGCAGGTGTACTTCGCCGACGGCTGGGCCAAGGTGGAGATCGCCCTGGCCAAGGGCAAGAAGTCGTACGACAAGCGTCAGGACCTCGCCAAGCGGGACGCGGACCGGGAGATCGCCCGGGTGTCCGGTCGACGCGGTAAGGGAATGGACGACTGATTCATCCCGTTTGTCCTGGTCGGCACGCCCGGCCCGGGCCTCGGGATGAAAGGCGTTGCGGCAGGCGTTAGTCTTGTCAGTGCCGCCACATCGGTGGCCTGTCGAGGGGGTGACTGGTTTCGACTTCGTACGCAGCGACAGGGGAAGCGAGCCGAGGAAGCCGACGTCGTCTCGAGAATCGGTCGTCGGAAACTTATAAGCGCCAAGAACAATCGCGCTGACTTCGCTCTCGCCGCCTGAGGCGAGTAGCTAAGTCTGTCGGCCTGGGAACGCCTTCGTCCCAGTAGCCGGCATCAGCTAGAAGGCTGGCCAATCGGACCCGGTCGCGGGGTCCGTGCGGCGAGATCAATCAGCGACTGGGCCCGTCACACCAACTTGCTCGCGTGAGCGGTGGGGCCGAGTAGAGGCACAGCGAGCTGCGCTCGGAGAAGCCCTGACAAACCGGCGAAGGACCCGGGTTCGATTCCCGGCACCTCCACCACCTCGAGCGAAGCGCCCCGGCCCACGGCCGGGGCGCTTCGTCGTGTGGACGCTGGCCCTCACTCGCCTACGCTGCCGGTGTGACGAACCAGCAGCTGCGCCTGTCGGTCGGCGCTCCGCCCGGCCGGCGTGCCGTCGCGATGGTGGTCGGCGTCCTGGTGGCGGGCGTCGGTGCGGCGTTCGTGCTGCTGCCCCTGATCGCTGGCGGGCTACTGCGTCGGCTGACCGGCCCGGGTGACGCGCTCGCCTCCTACGAGGAGGCTCGCGACCTGCCGCCGGGGATGCTGCCGCCCGCGTTGCGGGAGTCCGGCGGCGGCTCGGGAGGCTCCGGCCCGTTCATCGGGCTGTGCGGCCTGCCGTTCGTCCTGCTCGGCGTCTACCTCGTGCTGCGGGTGCTCCGCACGGCCGCCTGGCTGGACGGCAGCTCGCTGCGGGTGCGCGGCGCGTTGCGCACCCGCACCGTCGACCTCGCCACGGCCCGGATCGAGGTCGCGTCGCACCGCGAGGCGGTCGACGACCCGCTAGCGCGCGGGCACCGGTCACCGAGCCTCGTCGCCACCGATCGGGACAGCGGGCGCCAGGTCACGGTGCCGCTGCGGGGCATGGGGCTGCCCACCCTGCCGCCGTCCGAGTTGCGGGCGCTGGCCGACGCGATCGCGGCGAGCCGACCCGACGACCGACCCGATGGCGACGTGGCCGGCGAGCTGCGCCGCCTGGCGGAGCGCCCGTCAGGCGACTGAGCGCATCGCCGGACCCGCTCGGCGGAAGGACGCGGGGACGGTGACCGAAGGAGCAGATGGGGGCTCTTGAGCCCCTGGACAGGGACGGCGGGCGGGTTCACCATCGCGGTATGGGGTAGCAGCGCCGCGCGGGAGGTGCCATGGTCACCGGTCCGGTCCACCAGCCGTCACACGTGCTCTCCGCTCCCGATCCGTACCCCGCTGGTCTTCCCGGCGAGCCCCGGCCCGCCGGGCTCGCCGGCGACGTGCACGCCCTCGCCCGGGCGGTCGCCGTCGCGACGTCCGAGCCGCGCTGGCGCGAGGACGTGCTGCTCCGCCTGCGACCGGTCGAGCAACGCTTCGCCGAGCACGTCCGGGTCACCGAGGGCCCGGCCGGTCTCTACCGGGAGCTGCTCGCCCACTCGCCCCGCCTGCACCACGGGGTACGGCTGTTGACCCGGGAGCACGCCGGGATCGTCGCCGCCCTCCGGGCCGTGCGACGGCTGGCCGAGCACTGCGACGCCAGCCCCGACGAGGTGCGGCACCGGGCCGGGTACCTGCTGCGGACGCTGGCCCGCCATCGGCGACGCGGCGCCGACCTGCTCTGGCAGGCGTACCAGACGGATCTGGGTGGCGAAACCTGAGCGTCGGCCCGGGAACCGGGGTGTCGACGGGCGCGTCGAACCGGCATGCGTCGACCGGCTCTGCTGCTCGTACTCCCGCTGCTGCTCGCCGCGGGCTGCGCCCCGACTGGCGCCGGCCCGGCGGTCGGGCCCACCGATCCGGCAGAGCGGTCGGCGGCGTTCGACCAGCGGGCCACCGAGGTCGCGCAGGCGTGGCGGCCTGACGCGAGCTGGCGAAGCGGGTACGTCCCGTTGCAGGGCCCGACCGTGCTTGTCGGCGATCCACGCTTCACTCCCGACACCGAGGCGGCGTTCCGGGCCGGCTGGTACCGCGAGCAGGTCCCGATCACGCCCATGCGGGTCGGCGGGGAGATCCAGTTCCCGGACGGTCGCCTCACCGTGCCGCTGGTCAACGCGGTCGAGGCGTACCGGCAACTCGACCAGGGTGATCCGCCACCCTGCCCCGGGCGACCGAAACGGCCCGGCCTGCCGAGCCCCGGTGGCCCCACCGTCGAACCAGGACCGGACGGCTGGGCCACCAGCACGACGCAGACCGCCTGCCTGCCGCTGACCGTCACCGGCGTCACGTTGGGGGCCGTGCCGGTCCACACCAGCCGGGGCGAGGCGCAGGTGCCGGCCTGGCTGTTCACGATCGAGGAACTGGCCGTCCCGGTGGCCCGGCTCGCCGTCGCGCCGACGGCGGTGACGGCGGTCCCCGAGCCCACCGTGCCGCCCCGGCCCCTGCCGGACGGGCTGGTCGGTGCGCAGGACCTGGTGGCCGTCGACGGGGCACGGGTGACCGTCCGGCTCGGCGTCGGCGCCTGCGACACCGGGATCACACCGCTGGTGCGGGAAGGACCCGACGCCGTGGTGGTCGGTGGCGCCGTCACCCGATCCACCGGAGTCTGCATCGACCTGCTCAAACTCGAACCGGTCACGGTGACCCTCGCGGCACCCCTGGGTGCCCGGCCGGTGCTGGACGCCTTCACCGGAGCTCCGCTGTCGATCGCCGCGCGCTGAGGTGGACCGGGTCAGAGGATGCTGGGCACGTCGGTGCTGATCGGCACCGGCAGGACGGTGGGACGGTCGGCGCGCAGCCCGGCGGCGAGCGCCGCGCCGAGCTGGTCGGGTGTCTCGGCCACCTCGGTGGCGCAGCCGTAGCCGGCCGCGATGGCGGTGATGTCCAGCCCCGGCAGATCCAGGCCGGGCACCCCGGGCGTCTCCTTCAGCTCGGCGAACGCCTTGAGGATCGCGTACTGCTGGTTGACCGGGACGACGACCACCACCGGCAGTGCCAGGCGCGCGGCCGTCCACAGCGCCTGCACCGAGTAGTGGAACGAGCCGTCGCCGATCACCGCCACCACCGGCCGACCCCGCCCGGTGTCCCGCTCGGCCAGCGCCACGCCGATCGCGGCCGGCAGACCGTAGCCGAGGCCACCACTGGCCATCGTGAAGTACGACGCGGGCCGGGTGACCCGCAGCTGGCGGCGCAGCGCGGCCAGGTTGGACGGTGACTCCTGCACCAGCACCCCGTCGGTCGGCCAGTGCGCGGCCAGCGCGGCGAACAGGGCGTCGGCGCTCAACGGCACGGTCACCTCCGGCGCCGCCGGCGTGGCGCGGGGTGCCGGGGCGGGCCGGTCGGTCTGCGGTATCCGGTCGAGCAGCGCGGCCAGGGTCAGCCCGGGGTCGCCGAGCAGGCTGTCGCCGACCGGCGCGCGGGCGGCCTCGTCCGGGTCGTCCGTGACGTGCAGCAGACGGGTGCCTGAGGGCAGGTGCTCGCCCGGCACGTACGGGTAGTAGCGGAACACCGGGGCGCCGACGACGAGCACCGTGTCGTGGCCGCTCAGCGCCTCGGCCAGCGGCCCGATCGCGAACGGCAGCACCCCACGAAAGTGCGGGTGGTCCTCCGGGAAGACGGCCCGCTCCGGTGCGGGCACCGACCAGACCGGTGCGGCCAGCCGCTCGGCCAGCGCGACCGCGCTCGCCCAACTGCCCGAACGGTCCACTCCCGGCCCGAACACCAGCACCGGGTCGCGGCTGCCGGCCAGCATCCGGGCGAACTCGTCGAGCCGCTGCGGATCCGGGCCGAACCGGGTGGCCACCGAGCGCTGCTCGGGCGTCGTGCCGGCCGGCTGGGCCCAGTCGTCCATCGGCAGCGAGAGATAGACCGGGCCGGCCGGCGGTTGCACCGCGGTGGCGTACGCCCGCAGCACCGCCGCCGGGATGTCCTGCGCCCGGGCCGGCTCGTAGGCCCACTTGACGTACGGCTGCGGCAGCTCGGTGGCGCGGCGGCTGGTCAGCCGTGGTTCGAGCAGCAGCATCTCCCGGGTCTGCTGGCCGGCGGTGACGATCAGTGGGGTCTTGTTGTGCCAGGCGGTGACCAGGTTGCCCATGCCGTTGCCGGTGCCCGGGGCGGTGTGCAGGTTGACGTGCGCGGGCACACCGGCGGCCTGGGCGTAGCCGTCGGCCATGGCGACCGCCGTCGCCTCGTGCAGGGCGTGGACGTAGTGGAAGTCGGCCGGGAAGTCCCGCAGGAACGGTTCCTCGGTGGAGCCGGGATTGCCGAAGACGGTGGTCATGCCGAGGGTGCGGAGCACGTCGTACGTGGCGTCCCGGACCGTTGCCATCGCCGCCTGCCTCCGTATCGCGCGCAGGGGCGACCGTGGTCGCCCTCCCGATCAACCGAATCTATCGGGATGTGACGGACCTTTCGGGCGTTTCCCGGGCGTCCGTGGCGACGCGCTCGTGGGCGCGTCGGCTCAGGGCAGCGCGAAGGGCAGGGTGATGCCGTCCAGCGCCCGGCCACAGGCGCAGTCCTGAGCGGCCGGCAACGCCGCCAGCGCGTCCAGCAGCACGTCCCGCAGCCGGTCGGTGTTCGCCGCGAAGACCCGGAACACCTCGTCCTGCGTCACCGACTCGCCCGCCTGCACCCCGGCGTCCAGATCGGTGATCAGCGCAATCGACGAGTAACAGACGGCCAGTTCCCGGGCGAGGACCGCCTCCGGGTGGCCGGTCATGTTGACGACAGTGCCGCCGATCGAGGCGAACCAACGCGACTCGGCCCGGGTGGAGAACCGGGGGCCCTCGACCACCACCACCGTGCCGCCGTCCACGGCTGAGACGTCCCGGCCCACCGCGGCGGTGAGCAGCGAACGCCGGCCGTTCGGGCAGTACGGGTCGGCGAACGGCACGTGCACCGCGCCCCGGTCGTAGTAGGTCTGCGCCCGACCGCTGGTCCGGTCGATCAGCTGGTCCGGCACCACGAACGTGCCCGGCCCCAGCTCAGGGCGCAGCCCGCCGACCGCGCACGGGGCGAGCACCTGGCGTACGCCCAGGGAGCGCAACGCCCAGAGATTGGCCCGGTAGGGGATCAGGTGCGGTGGATACCGGTGGTCGCGACCGTGCCGGGGCAGGAACGCGACCCGCCGCCCGGCGACCTCGGCGATGGTCACCGCATCCGACGGTGGGCCGTACGGGGTGTCCAGCTCATGCGTGGTGCCGTCGAGGAGCGCGTACAGGCCCGAACCGCCGATCACCGCCACGTCCGCCGTCGGTGCCATTGACCCTCCGTCTCAACTGTCCGATCACCTGCCGGTCAGACCTTAGCCAGCGCCCGGGACGCAGGCTATGGTGCCAGGCATGGCGTTGACAGCGCGGCTGATCCCGGTGCACCGTGCGGATCCGGTGGGTGACGGATCCCCGGTGCGGGCTCACGGTTGACGGGTGTGTGAGATGCAGGGAGAGGGCCAGGCGATCGGCGGACGAGCGATGGAGTCGATGACCGGGCGGCTGCTGGTCGCGACTCCGGCGCTCAAGGACCCGAATTTCGACCGTACGGTGGTGCTGCTGGTCGCCCACGAGCCGGGCGGCGCGCTCGGCGTGGTGCTGAACCGGGCCACCGAGGTGCCGGTGGCCGACGTGCTCGGCGACTGGAGCGACCTGGCCCGCCACCCGGCGGTGCTCTTCGAGGGCGGCCCGGTGCAGCCCGACTCGGCGATCTGCCTGGCCCGGATGCGGCACCCGATGCGCCGGGTCAAGGGGTTCCACCAGGTCTCCGGGGCGGTCGGCACGATCGACCTGTCGGTCGACCCGGAGCGGCTGCGGGAGAGCATCGGCGGCATCCGGGTGTTCGCCGGCTACTCGGGGTGGGGCAGCGGGCAGTTGGAGCAGGAGATCGCGGACGGCTCCTGGTTCGTGCTGGACGCGCTGCCCGGTGACGCCTTCGTCGACCGGCCGGACGACCTGTGGCCGATGGTGCTGCGCCGGCAGGGCGGGATGATGGCCGCCGTCGCCCACTTCCCTCCGGACGTGGCGCTGAACTGACCCCGGCCCGGCGGTGACCCCCGCGAGATGACCATGCCGGCCGGTCTGTGTATAGTTTCCCAGTGCCCGGGCGACCGGGACGACCGCAAGGGGCCGTGGCGCAGCTGGTAGCGCACCACACTGGCAGTGTGGGGGTCAGGGGTTCGAGTCCCCTCGGCTCCACCTTGCGAAGACAGGCCAGCGGCCCGGTTGATGATCATCAACCGGGCCGCTGTCTGTGCTGCACCCGACCTGCGGGTCAGGCGGGGCTGCCGGTCACCGACGTACCGGCCTTCGTCACGCGGTACGTGATCTGCGTGCCGCTCCAGAAGTGGAACGTCAGGGTGACCACACCGTCGTTGACCTCGGCGAAGAACTCCGGCTTCATGATGATCGTGTTCGCGCCGTAGTCGGGTTGGAAGCTGCTCCAGAACTCCTTGTACGAGGTCCAGTTGGCCGGGCCGGCGGGGCTGCCGTCGGCGTACGTGGCCTCCATGGTGGCGAGCTGGTCACCGCGGAACTGGGTGGGGATGACGAGTGAGCTGGTCGTCCCGTTTGCAGCGGTCTGCGTCGGGGGGTCGTAGGAGATGATGCTGATCGACCACGGCACACCCTGCGAGAAGGTCGCTTCCAGGCTGGCGTTGACGCCCGGCGCGCGGTTGCCGACCAGCCGGGTCAGCGCCGCGCTGGTCAGGGTCAACGTGTTGCCGGACACGGTGTAGTCGGTGCCGTTGGTCAGGACGGTGCTGCCGTGGCGCAGGCTCCGGAACGAGGCGCCGTTGAGGTTCAGCGTGAGGGACCTGCTGGTGATGGTGCCGCTCCGGCGTACGTAGATCTGGTCCGACGACGCCGTGGCCGAACGGGTGGTCCAGCTCGCCTTCATCAGCGCGTACAGGCCGGGGTCGCGCCACTGCAGGTCGTTGCGGTTGAGGAACGAGCCGGCGTCCCAGAGCATGGTGGTGAGCTTGCGGATCCGCGCCTGGTAGCCGACCGCCTCGAAGTACTTGAGCAGTTCGCCGCGTTCGATGATGCCGGGGCGGGTGTAGTCGTAGCTGAGCAGGGCCCACTCGCCGACGATCACGGGGATGCCCCGGGCGACGAGGGTGTCGTGCACCCGGTCGAAGCCGTCGACCATGTCCTGCTCGACGTTGGCGTCGTAGCGGGTGCCGCCGGCGATGTTGACGCTGAACGGCCACCATCCGTAGAAGTGGACGGTCGCCGCGATGTTCCTGTCGCCCAGCTGGCTGATCGTGGTCGCCAACGCGTCGAGCTGGGCCTGGTTGGAGTTTGTGTTCAGGGTGGGCAGCACCAGCAGCCGGGTGGCGTTGTTCCCGCCGGACTGGCGCAGGAGGAGGACGAACGCGACGTTCAGCTCGCGCAGCACCTCGTCGCTCTGGGCGTCGCCGGACGTGCCGGTGAACTGCGGTTCGTTGATGCTCTCGAACACGAGCTTCGATGAGTGGTTGCGGAACGTGGTGGCGATCTGGGTCCACAGCGCGGTGTAGCGGTTCATGACGGTCGTCCGGTCACCGGGATAGCCGTTGATCCACTGCCAGGAGTCGTGATGCAGGTTGACCAGCACGTACAGGCCCTCCGCCAGCGCCCAGTCAACGATCTGGCGTACGCGGCCCATCCAGGCCGCGTCGATGGTGTAAGTCGGGGCCGGTCCGTGGTGGTTGCTCCAGGTCACCGGGATCCGGATGCTGTTGTAGCCCTGCGACTTGATTTGGCGCAACAGGGCCTGGGTGACCAGCGGGTTGCCCCACGCTGTCTCGTCGGGAATGGCGTCGAGGGTGTTGCCGAGGTTCCAGCCGGGCTGCATTGCCGCCACCGTCGCCATCGCGTCACCGGCCGGTGGTGGGGGATCGGTGGGGGTCGGTGTCGGGGTCGGCGTGCCGACGGTCCCCGTGCAGGTGACCCCGTTGAGGGCGAACGACGTCGGTGCGGTGTTACCGCCCGACCATGATCCGTTGAAGCCGAAGGAGACCGTCGCGTTCGTGGCGATGGCCGCGTTGTAGCTCATGTTCCGCGCGGTGACCTGGTCGCCCGACGACGTTACCGTCGCGTTCCACGCCTGGGTGACCCGCTGGCCGGACGGGAACGTCCAGGTCAGGCTCCAGCCGTTGACCGCGTCGCCGAGGTTGGTGACCTTCACGTCGGCGGTGAAGCCACCCTGCCACTGCGACGGCACGGCGTACGTCACCTGGCAGCCGGCCGCCGCCTGGGCGTTGCCGGCGACCATCAGGCCCGCTGTGAGCAGCGCGAGCACCGCGCCGACGACGAGGGCGACCCGCCGGCGTGCTGTTCGGAGGTACTGCGAATTCATCAGGGAACTCCTCGCCATGGTGGCGCCTGTGATGGTGGTCCGGCCGTCCCGACGGCATGTGCCGTCGCGGCGGACCCGAGGGGGGTGTGCGGAGTTGGCTCGCGGTGAATCGGGCGGTCAGCCTGACCCGGTGGCGTGCGACGCCGACCGGGACGCCCGGAGTGACCTGCCGTGTTGCCCGTGGGCCGCGTCGGCGGCCGGTGCGGGCCCGGTGAAGCGTGGAAGCGTGCCCTTCGCCTCTGCGGCGACGGTAGCTGTTACCGCTAACATTGACAAGCCATCGATGGCTGTGACTGGATCCGCGAGGCCGCGCGGGCGCGGCCGGCACCTAGCGGATGATCGGTGACCACTCCCGCTGGCTGACGATCGTCACTCCCGAGGTGCGGTAATACGGGTCCTCGGCGACGATCGCGGCGAACGCCTCGGCGTCCGGGACGTCGAAGACGAGCAGCGCGCCGGAATCGTCGGAGAACGGCCCGGCCATCACGAGCAGGCCCTCCCCGTGCAGGGCCTGGAGACGCTCCCGGTGCGCCGGTCGGGCGGCGAGCCGGTCGGGGTCGTCGCCGAAGGACAGCTCCAAGATGAACACGAGGTCCCCCTCACCGGGCCGACTCTTCCGAGGCACCCTAGTTCGGCGACAGCGCCGTCGCCAGGGAGTTCACCGCGACGGCGTCGAAGAACCGGGTCTGGACGTACGCCGGGTTGCTGGGCCAGCCGTCGATGAGCTGCCGGATGCTCAGCGGGACCTGGGCCGGCGGCGACGTCCGGGCGTGGGCGGCGGCCGCCCGGGTCGACCGGCGTGAGACCCGCTGCTGGCCCAGGCGGACCAGGTGGGCGGTGGCGTCCGGGTCCAGTCGCAGCACGCGGGCGAGCGCCTCCAGGACCTGCACCGACGGGTTGCGGTCCCGGCCCTGCTCCAGCCGCAGGTAGTAGTCCGAGCTGATGCCGGCGAGCAGGGCGACCTCTTCCCGGCGCAGGCCCGCGCCGGCGCCGATGCCGACGTCGTCCGGCCGGACCAGCTCACGTCGGGCCCGGAGGAACTCCCCGAGCGGGTTGTCGCCGTCCATGCCACCAACGGTAGGTCTTTCCCCCGTTGTCACGGGCGTCCGGGTACGCGAAAACGCCCCGACCGGAGTGACCCGGTCGGGGCGTTCGTCGACTGTGTGTCCGGTTGGGGGGTTATCAGCCCTGGCGGCTCTTCCACTGCGGGTTCGCGCGGTTCACCACGACCACCCGGCCACGACGGCGGACCACCACCGAACCCGGCTTCTGCTTCAGTGCACGCAACGAGCTACGTACCTTCATGTCTGCCTCCTCGGTGCAAGCGGTTCCGAGTATCGAAACGCTGGGCACCCCCGCCGGATTCCCGGCCATCCGGCGTCGAACCTTTGGCCCCCCGCGCCCGTACCACTGCTGGGAGGTCACGTCATGACCATGCGCCGAGTGCTCGCCGCCGTACTGGTCGCTGCCGCGACGGTGCCGCTGTCCGCCACGCCCGCCGCCGCGCACGGCGCCCCGACCGACCCGATCAGCCGGGCCGCGGCCTGCGGACCCGAGGGCCGGTACGCGGCCACCGCCGCCTGCCGGGCCGCTGTCCAGGCGGGCGCCGCCGTCCGCGAGTGGGACAACGTGCGGGTCGCCGCGATCAACGGCCGGGACCGGGAACGGATCCCGGACGGCGAGCTGTGCAGCGGCGGGCTGTCCGCGTACCGGGGACTGGACCTGCCCCGGACCGACTGGCCGTCCACCGAGGTGACCAGCGGCGCGACGTTCACCTTCCGGTACCGGACCACCATCGAGCACCGGGGCGCCTTCCGGCTTTACGTCACCCGGCCCGACTACGACCCCCGCGCACGGCTCACCTGGGCGGACCTGGAGGCGCGCCCCTTCCTGACGGTGACCGACCCGCCGGTGCGGGCCGGGGCGTACCAGTTGGCGGGTCGACTGCCGGCGGGCCGCGAGGGGCGGCACCTCATCTACACGATCTGGCAGAACTCCAACACCCCGGACACCTACTACTCCTGCTCGGACGTGGTGTTCCGCACGGCGAAGAGCGGCACGGCGAAAAGTGGCGCGGCGAAGAGCGCGCCGGCTGCTCCGCGTACCCCCGCGAGCCGGCCGCCCGCCACCGAGCAGGCGGTGGCGGCGGCGGCCGACCCGGGCGTCTCGGTGGCGTCGGTGACCAACCTCAGCGCCCGCTGGCCGGTGCTGGCCGGCGCCGCTGTCGTGCTCGTGCTGGCACTGCTGATCGGCGCGAGCCGGCGACGTCGCAGCGCCGCCGCCCCGGTCGGCCGGCAGTGCGAGGTACGCAACCACCGGGCCGGGCGGCGCCGGATCTGGTGACCCGGGCCGCCCGCACCGATCAGCCCAGGAGGCCGTCGATCTCGGTCAGTTCCTCGCCGGTGAAGTCGAGGTTGTCGAGCGCGGCGATGTTCGTCTCCAGCTGCTCCACGCTGCTCGCCCCGATGATCAGGCTGGTCATCCGCGGGTCCCGCAGCGCCCACGCGAGAGCGAGCTGCGCGAGGGACTGGCCGCGCCGCTCGGCGACCGCGCCGAGCCCCCGGATGGTGGCCATCCTGTCCTCGCTGAGGTCGCTCTCGTTGAGGAAGACGCTCGTGCGCACCCGCGAGTCCGCCGGGATGCCGCCCAGGTAACGGTCGGTCAGCAGGCCCTGGGCCAGCGGGCTGTACGCGATGCACCCCGCCCCGACCTGCTCCAGCGTGTCGAGCAGGCCGTCGTCCTCGGTCCAGCGGTTGAGCATCGAGTACGACGGCTGGTTGATCAGCAGCGGTGTACCCAGCTCACGCAGGATCGCGGCGGCACGAGCGGTCTGCTCCGAGTTGTAGTTCGAGATGCCCACGTAGAGCGCCTTGCCGGAGCGCACGACGGCGTCCAACGCGCCCATCGTCTCCTCCAGCGGGGTGTCCGGGTCGAAGCGGTGCGAGTAGAAGATGTCGACGTAGTCGAGCCCCATCCGAGCCAGCGACTGATCCAGCGAGGAGATCAGGTTCTTGCGCGAGCCCCACTCGCCGTACGGGCCGGGCCACATCAGGTAGCCGGCCTTGCTGGAGATGACCAGCTCGTCGCGGTACGGCTTGAGGTCGGTGGCGAGCAGCCGGCCGAAGTTCTGCTCCGCCGAGCCGGGCGGCGGCCCGTAGTTGTTGGCCAGGTCGAAGTGGGTGACACCCAGGTCGAAGGCGCGCCGGACGATGTCACGCTGCCGGTCGAACGGGCGATCCGGGCCGAAGTTGTGCCACAGCCCGAGCGAGACGGCGGGCAGCCGCAGGCCACTGCGTCCGCTGCGCCGGTAGGTCATGGTGTCGTAGCGGTCATCCGCGGCGAGGTAGGTCACGATCATGAGCCTAGCTCCGGCCGATGGTGCCGGGGATCGGGTGTGCGAACCGGGACATCGGGGTAGTTTCGACGCCATGCGGTTCGCCCGCCTCGCCGGGCCATGGGGAAAGTGAGCACAGTGGACGACATCACCGCGTTGATCCTGGACGACCACGCCGCCTTCCGGCGCGGCTTCGCCCGCCTCGACGATGCCCGCGACGAGCAGGAACTGCTCGCCATCTGGGACGCCCTCAACCTGCACCTCGACATCCACGCCGAGGCGGAGGAGGCGATCCTCTACCCGCACCTGGTGAAGCACGGCGACGACGGCGAGGACGAGACCGCCGACGCGATCGGCGACCACAACAAGATCCGCGACGCCATCGCCGAGTCGAAGCTGCACCCGGTCGGCTCGAAGCCCTGGTGGGAGGCGGTCGGCACGGCCCGCCGGGAGAACAGCGAACACCTGGCCGAGGAGGAGGACGAGGCGCTGCCCGACTTCCGCCGGCACGCCAGCTTCGAACTGCGCGCCGAGCTGGGCCAACGCTGGCTGACCTTCTACGGCGAGCACAAGAACGGCCGTAACCTGCCGTTCCGCGACAAGGACCCGAAGGAGTACGTCGCCGACCACCGCTGAGATCTCCCCGGTGCGGGGGAGTCGCACCCCGGGACGCGGCAGCAGAATGACCGGATGAGCTTCCGAGCGGCGCTGGGCCCGCTGGTTGCCGGCACCACCTGGCGGCGCGGAGTGTTCCTGCTGCTAGGCGGGGTGCTGGCGCTGCCGTACGGGCTGCTCGCGGTGATCTTCGCCCAGCTGCTCGCCGACTCGGAGATCCCCCGCCCCCTCGTGTACGCCCTGCTGGTGATCGCGGCGCTGATCGCCGTGGTGCCGCTGCTGCTGGACGGCAGCCGGGCCCTGGAGATCGCCGCCGTACGGGCGTTGCTCGGCGTCGATCTGCCCGAACCCGCACCGGGCCACCGTGGCGACCGGGAGACCCGGCTGCGCAGCGCGCTCTGGATCGCCACGCACCTCATCGTCGGCGCTCTGGTGATGATCGCGCTGTTCAGCGCCCTGCCGATGGCGTTGGCGTTCATCGCCCAGCAGTTCGGCATCGGCGTCGAACTGACCAGCCGGGAACAGTTCGGCCCGCTGGACGGGCGGGACGGCGGGTGGGCTGCTGCTGGCCGGTGCGGTGCTCGCCTGGCAGCGCCGTACCGCCGGATCCTGCGTCGGGTGCGGCCGCGACGACACCGACCAGGGCTGGACCACCCCGGCCGCCGCCACGCGCTGGGGTCGGTGGGCCGCCGGCATCGCCGCGGCCATCCCGCTGGCGTACGCGTCGACCCGGTTCGCCTGGGCGGCCGGCATTCCGCTGGGCATCTCCCGGGAGTTCCTGACCGAGATGCAGGACACCGGGCTGGTGTGGGCCGGGTTCGGGTTGGGGGCGTTCGCCACCGTCGGCGCGATCCTCACCCTCGGGCTGGTGCAGAGCTGGGGCGAACGGTTCCCCCGCTGGATGGTCGGGCTCGCCGGTCGCCGGGTGCCGGTGACGCTGGCCGTGGTGCCGGCCACGCTGGTCGCCATCGCGGTGACCGCGGCCTCGTTGGGACTGCTCAGCAACCCCACGTTCTGGGAACTCACCGGCGGGATCAGCCTGACCGGGGCGCCGATGCTGCTCTGGCCGGTGTGGGGTGTGGCGCTCGGTGCGGCCACGTACGCGTACCACCTGCGTCGCCGCGGCGCGTGCCGGCGCTGCGACCGGGCGTGATTCCGGCGGTGGGGGCGCCCCGCGATGCCCGGGGCGCCGTGGTAAATGTGAGCTAGCGTGGGTCGGGTGACTGCGCCTAACCCGGTAATCCCGGTTCCACCGGCCGACCTGCCCGGCACGCTCGGCGCGCTACGGGCGGCCGGTCACCAGTACCGCACCGTCAAGCAGGAACTCCGCGACAACCTCCTCGCCCGGATGCGTTCCGGCGAGCCCCGTTTTCCCGGCATCGTCGGCTACGACGACAGCGTCCTGCCCGAGGTCGAGCGGGCCCTGCTCGCCGGGCACGACATGGTGCTGCTCGGCGAGCGCGGCCAGGGCAAGACCCGACTGATCCGCGCACTCGGCGGCCTGCTCGACGAGTGGACCCCGGTGATTGCGGGCTCGGTCCTCAACGAGCACCCGATGCACCCGCTCACCCCGGCGTCCCGCGCCCAGGTCGCGGAGGCCGGCGACGACCTGCCGGTCGGCTGGCTGCACCGCTCGATGCGCTACGGCGAGAAGTTGGCCACCCCGGACACCAGCGTCGGTGACCTGATCGGTGACGTCGACCCGATCCGGATCGCCCAGGGTCGTACCCTCGGTGACCCGGAGACGATCCACTTCGGGCTGGTGCCGCGCACCAACCGGGGCATCTTCGCCGTCAACGAACTTCCCGACCTGGCCGAACGCATCCAGGTGGCCCTGCTCAACGTGCTCGAGGAGCGGGACATCCAGGTCCGCGGCTACCAGCTGCGCCTCCCCCTGGACCTGCTGCTGGTGGCCAGCGCCAACCCGGAGGACTACACCAACCGGGGTCGGATCATCACCCCGCTGAAGGACCGGTTCGGTGCGGAGATCCGTACCCACTACCCGGTCGACCTGGAGTTGGAGCTGGCGCTGATCCGCCAGGAGGCTGACCTGGTCGCCGACGTGCCGGAGCACGTACTGGAGGTGCTGGCGCGCTTCGCCCGCGCGGTGCGGGAGTCGCCGTCGGTGGATCCGCGCTCCGGCGTCTCCGCCCGGTTCGCCATCGCCGCCGCCGAGACCGTCGCCGGTGCCGCGTTGCGCCGCGCCGGCCTGCTCGCCGCCGTCGGCACCCCGGAGGACCGCCCCGAGGCCGCCGTGGCGCGCGTCGGTGACGCCGTGTCGGTGACCAGCACGTTGCGGGGCAAGGTGGAGTTCGAAAGCGGCGAGGAGGGGCGGGAGATCGAGATTCTCGCCCACCTGCTGCGGACCGCGACCGCCGAGACGTTCCGGGCGCACCTGGCCGGGCTGGACCTGTCCGGGTTCACCGCCCTGGTCGACGACGGCGCCGCCATCGAGACCGGAGAGCTGGTCAGCTCCGCCGAACTGCTGCGCCAGGTCGGCACCGTACCCGGCCTGGCGAAGGTCCTGGACCGGCTCGGCCTGGGTGACGCGCCCACCCCGGAGGAGGCCGCCGCCGCCGTCGAGTTCGTGCTGGAAGGACTGCACCTCACCCGACGGCTCGGCAAGGACGTCACCGACTCGGGGCGCACCGTCTACGGCGGCCGGGGCTGACCGTGGCCGGCAACCGGTTCCGGTACGGGCAGTGGAACGGCGGGCCCGACCCGCTCGCACCCCCGTACGACGTGCGTGAGGCGGTGGACGCGGTCGGCGCCGAGGTGCTGGCCGGCGGCAGCCTGCGGGAGGCGCTGCGTGATCTGCTGCGCCGTGGTCCGCAGGGACGCGGTGGCCTGGACGACCTGGCCGCCCGGGCCCGGCGGCTACGCCGAGAGGCGCTGCGTCGGGGTGATCTGGACGGCGCGGTGACCCGCGCACAGGCACTGCTCGACCAGGCCCTCGCCGCCGAGCGGGACGAGCTGCGGGGTCGCGACGACGACGCCGCGCGGTTCGCCGAGTCGGTGCTGGACAACCTGCCCCGTTCCACCGCTCGTGCG
Organism: Micromonospora sp. ALFpr18c; assembly: GCF_008868155.1. Lineage (GTDB taxonomy): Bacteria > Actinomycetota > Actinomycetes > Mycobacteriales > Micromonosporaceae > Micromonospora. Next base: position 114,710 of record NZ_WBKR01000001.1, on the reverse strand, counting down.
GTGGAGGAGCTGTCCGGCTACCAGTGGGCCAGCGACGATGCCCGCCGCTCGTACCAGCAGATCCTCGACCAGCTCCGCGACGACGTCCTCGGTCAGCGGTTCGCCGGGCTGCGCGACGCGGTGCGCGCCTCGGCCGACCCGGCCGCCCAGCAGCGGCTCGCCGAGATGATGGGCGACCTGAACGACCTGCTGGCCCGGCACGCCCGCGCGGAGGACACCACCGACGCGTTCGCCGAGTTCATGCGCCGGCACGGCGACTTCTTCCCGGAGAAGCCGGAGACCGTGGACGAGCTGATCGACGTCCTCGCCCGCCGCTCGGCGGCCGGCGAGCGGCTGATGAACTCGCTGTCCGACCGGCAGCGGGCCGAGCTGGCCGGCCTGATGCAGCAGTCGCTCGGCGACCGCCTCGCCGGGGAGCTGTCCGCGCTCGACGCGAACCTGCGGGCGCTGCGGCCCGATCTGCGGTGGGGGCGCGGCGAGCGGGTCCGCGGCGAGCAGCCGCTGGGCTACGCCGACGCGGCCGGCGCGTTGGGTGAGATCGGCGACCTGGACGACCTGCTGGATCAGCTCGACCAGGAGCACCCCGGGGCCACCCTCGACGACGTGGACGTCGACGCCGTGGCCCGGACACTGGGCCGGGACGCCGCCGACGACGTCCGCCGCCTGCGCGAGCTGGAGCGCGAGCTGCGCCGGCAGGGCTGGGTGAGTCGGGACGCGGAGGGGCTCACGCTGAGCCCGAAGGCGCTGCGCCGGCTCGGCGGGACCGCGCTGCGGCGGGTCTTCGCCGAGCTGACCGCCGGGCCACGCGGCCAGCACGACCTCCGCTCGGCGGGTGCGGCGGGCGAGGTCAGCGGCGCGTCGCGCCCCTGGGAGTACGGCGACGAGCAGCCGCTGGACGTGGTCCGCACGCTGACCCGGGCGGTTCGCCGGGCCGGGCCGACGGTCCCGCTGCAACTCGCCGTGGACGACTTCGAGGTGGTGGAGACCGAGAAGCGGGCCTCCGCCGCGGTGGTGCTCTGCGTCGACCTGTCGTACTCGATGATCTCCCAGGGTCGTTGGGGGCCGATGAAGCAGACGGCGCTGGCGCTGGCGCACCTGATGGAGACCCGTTTCCCGCAGGACGCGTTGCAGATCGTCGGGTTCGGCCGGGAGGCGATGACGCTCACCCAGCAGGAGTTGGCGGCCGTCGAGCCGGACATGGAGCAGGGCACGAACCTCCAGCATGCGTTGCGGCTGGCCGGACGGCACCTGCGTCGACACCCGGACGCCGAGCCGGTGGTGCTGGTGGTCACCGACGGCGAACCGACCGCCCACCTGGACCCGGACGACGGGGAGGCGCTGTTCCACTGGCCGCCGCTGCCGGAGACGATCGAGGCGACGGTCCGTGAGGTGGACCGGCTCAGCCGCTACGGCGCCACGCTCAACCTGTTCATGCTCGGCGACGACCCGGGCCTGCGGCGCTTCGTCGACGCGGTGGCCCGCCGCAGCCGTGGCCGCATGTTCACCCCGGACACCGACGACCTGGGCGAGTACGTGGTCAGCGACTACCTCCGCTCCCGCCAATCCCGCCGCTAACCCGCGCCGGGACGGGTTGACTGGGGGGATGGAGAGCGGGGGTTTGCGGCGGGCCTACGGCGCGGTGTTCGCGGAGATTGACGCGGGTTCGTTCGGGGCGGCGCCGGAGGGGCAGCTCAGCGCCGAGCAGATCGTCGCGCATCTGGTGGCCAACGACGAGCTGATGATCCAGGCCACCGAGGCGTTGCTGGCCGGGTCGCCGTTCGCCTACTACGAGCTGGAGGAGGACGTGCACCGGCCGCAGCTCGACGCGCTGGTCGCCGAGCAGGGCGGTCTACGCGGCGTGACGGCGCTGCTGCACGGCACCAGCGACCGCCTGTGCGCCCTGGTCGACCGGCTCGGCCTGGCCGTGGAAACCCCGGTCGAGACGCATCTACGCGAGGGCTTCGACCTCGTCGTCGACGAGCCGCTGCCCTGGTCCCGCACCCTCGACCTGCACGCCCGGGTCCACCTCCCCAAACACCAGTCCCAACTACACCTGCTCCGGGCCTGAGCAGCGGCGGTCGTGCGCCGGCCGGTCAGGGTGGGGCCGTCCTGGTCTATTGAGCGTGATGCCTGTGAGTCATCAAGATGACTCACAGGCATCACGCTCGAAGTAGTACTGCCCCCCGACCGGAGAAGCCCGGCAACCGGGCGACAGCATGTGCACGGTCGCGGGAAGCGGGTCGCGGGAAGCGGGAAGCGGGAAGCGGGTGGCGGGTCAGCCGTTGATCAGCTCGGCGCGGGGGTGGAAGGTGCGGCGGTAGGTCGAGGGCGCCACGCCGATGCGCTGGTGGAGTTGTTGGCGCAGGGCGGCCGTGGTGCCGAAGCCGCTGCGGTGGGCGATCTGGTCCACGGTGAGGTCCGTCGTCTCCAGCAGCAGCCGCGCGTGGTCCGTGCGCTGTTGCAGCAGCCACTGTGCCGGGCTCAGCCCGGTCTCCGACCGGAACCGCCGGGTGAGGGTGCGCACGCTCATCCGGGCCTGCTCGGCCAGGTCGCGCAGGGCGATCGGCTCGTGCAGCCGCTGCCGGGCCCATTCGCGGGCGGTCGCGGTGCTGGCGTCGCTGACCTTCGGCACCGGCTGTTCGATGTACTGCGCCTGCCCGCCGTCGCGCCACGGCGGCATCACGCAGCGGCGGGCCGCCCGGTTGGCCACCTCACTGCCGTGGTCGAGGCGGATGACGTGCAGGCAGAGGTCGATGCCGGCGGCCACTCCGGCCGAGGTGAGCACCCGGTCGTCGACGATGAAGAGCACTCCCGGGTCGAGGTCCACCCGCTGGTGCAGGCGGCGGAACTGCTCGGCGTACGCCCAGTGGGTGGTCGCCCGACGCCCGTCGAGCAGGCCCGCGGCGGCCAGCACGAACGCACCGGTGCAGATCGACATGATTCGGGCGCCCCGCTCGTACGCCGCGCGCAGCGCCTCGGCCACCTCCGGCTCGACGATGCCCGAGGTCAACGCGCTGCCGGCGTGGATGCCCGGCACGATCACCGTGTCGGCGGTCTCGAGCAGCTCCAGACCGTGGTCGGGGACCACCTGAAAGCCGGCGGTGCTGCGGACCGGCTGCCCGCCCGGGGTGCACACCCGCACGTCGTAGAAGGGTGCCCCGTCGGTGCCCCGGGCGGTGCTGAAGACCTGGGACGGAGTGCCCAGGTCCAGGCCGACGACGTGGTCGAGGGCGAGGACGGCGATCCGGTGCGGGCGTACGCTCATGGCCCGATTATTGCGCATGATGGCTTTCCGGCCACTCGCCGCCGTCCTCGGTGCCGCCCAGACTTGTCGCGTGACCAAGAACCGCCGCCTGCATCCCGCCTGGCTCGTCGCCGCCGTCGCCTTCGTGGCGCTGGTCGGCGCGGCCGGTTTCCGCGCCACACCGTCGGTGCTGCTGCACCCCCTGCACGAGGAGTTCGGCTGGCCACTGGCCACCATCTCCGCCGCCGTCTCGGTCAACCTGCTGCTCTACGGGCTCACCGCGCCGTTCGCCGCCGCGCTGATGGACCGGTTCGGCATCCGTCGGGTGGTCTCGGTGGCGCTGCTGCTGGTCGCCGCGGGCAGCGGGTTGACCGTCTTCATGACCGCGAGCTGGCAGTTGTGGCTCTGCTGGGGTGTGCTGGTCGGTCTGGGCACCGGCTCGATGGCCCTGGCGTTCGTGGCCACCATCACCGGTCGCTGGTTCGTCCACCGCCGGGGCCTGGTCACCGGTGTGCTGACCGCCGGCGGCGCGGCCGGGCAACTCGTCTTCCTGCCGCTGATCGCCGTGCTGGTGCGCGACCACGGTTGGCGCACGGCGGCGCTCGTCGTGGCCGGAGCCGCGCTGGTGGTCGTACCCCTGGTGGTGTGGCTGCTGCGCGAGCACCCGGCGGATCTCGGGCTGCCGGCCTATGGCGCGACCGAGGTCGTCGCGGCGCCGCCGCCGGCCGGCGGCGCGGCGAGCCGGGCGTTGGGCGCGCTGGCCGCCGCGGCCCGGACCCGGCCGTTCTGGCTGCTGGCCGGCGGGTTCGCGATCTGCGGCGCGACCACCAACGGCCTCGTCGGTACGCACTTCGTGCCGGCCGCGCACGACCACGGCATGGCCGAGACCACGGCGGCGGGGCTGCTCGCGCTGGTCGGGTTGCTCGACATCGTCGGCACCATCGCCTCCGGCTGGCTGACCGACCGGGTGGACAGCCGGCTGCTGCTCGGCGCCTACTACGCGCTGCGCGGGCTGTCGCTGCTGGTGCTGCCGAGCCTGTTCGCGGGCACCGCCAGGCCGAGCATGCTGGTGTTCATCATCTTCTACGGCCTGGACTGGGTGGCCACCGTGCCGCCGACGGTGGCGCTGTGCCGCGAGTACTTCGGCGGCGCGGGAGCGGTGGTGTTCGGCTGGGTGTTCGCCGCGCACCAGCTCGGGGCGGCGGTCGCGGCGACGGGTGCGGGGCTGGTGCGGGACCGGCTCGGCGACTACGCGCTGGCCTGGTACGTGGCCGGCGCCCTGTCGATCGGTGCCGCCGGTCTGTCGTTGCTGCTGCGTCACCGGCCGGGCCGACCGGTGTCGGAGGCCGTCCTGGCCGCCGCGACCGCACCCCGGGCCTGGAGCTACCGGGGCTGAGCGGGCGGTCAGCCCACGATCCACTGTTGGGCTGGCCGTCCGTCACAGGGCCGCTGCCGGACGTCGTCCCCGGCCTCGACCCCGTCGTCGTCGACCTGCCCGCACTTGCCGCTGTGCACCGCCACGAGCAGCACCGGACCGGCGCCGGTGGCGGGCAGCCGCCACTGCTGGTTGGGCTCACCGTGGCAGGGGAACTGCTGCAACCGTGCCCCGTCCTCGCCGCTGCCGCCCTCGACGTCGAGGCACTGCCCGTGGGCGGCGTTGGTCAACGTCACCGTGTCCGGGCCGATCGGGCTGACCACCCACTGCTGCTCCGGGCCACCGGTGCAGACGGCCAACTCGGCCTCGGCCTTCTCACCGTCACCGTTGAGCCCCAGGCAGAGCCCGGAGACCGACCGCAGCACCCGGGGCCCGGTGGCCGGCGCGGCCGGGGTGGTCGCCGAGGGGGTCGGCGACGGCTCGACCGAGGGCGTCGGGCTCGGCTCGGCCGCCGGCGTGGTGGGCTCCGCCGCACTGGACGGCACGCCGACCGTGGACGGCACCACCGGCTCGTCGTCACCGCCGAGCAGCCCGGTGGCGAAGACCACCCCGAGGAGTACGCCCACCAGCCCGACCGCCAGCGCCACCCGCAGCAGCGGATCGGCCAGCGGGCCGGAGCGCGCCGCCCGTCGGCTGCCGCCGTAGACGGTGCCGGCGGGGTCGGGGCGATTCTCGGGCGCGGGCATACGGGACATCCTCACCCACCGCCGCCGGCCACGGCCAGCCCGGGCGGTCAGTCGACGACCCGGACGTCCTTCCAGAACGCCACCCGGTCACGCACCATCTCGGCGTCCGGCTTGGGCTCCGGGTAGTACCAGACCGCGTCCTCGCTGGTGCTGCCCTCGTGCGCGAGGGTGTAGTACGAGGCGGTGCCCTTCCACGGGCAGACGGTGTGCGTCGCGGACTCGCGGATCAGGTCGTCGCGCAGGGCGGAGCGGGGGAAGTAGTGGTTGCCCTCCACCAGCACGGTGTCGTCGCTCTCGGCGATGACCAGGTCGTTCCACACGGCTTTCGGCATGCCCCCAACACTAGGCCGTCGCACCGACGACGACATCTCCCAGCGGGTCGGCTGCACCTCTCAGCGGGTGGGCTGCGGATCGGTGACGTCGGCCACGGTGGCATCGAGGGCGGTGATCGCGGCATCCGCGTCGATCGCGACGGCGAGGCCACGCTCGCCGGCACCCAGGGTGATCTGCCGGCCGCGAATCCGTTCGTCGGCGATCACCGGCCAGGCCGTGCTCGCGCCGAACGGGGTGATGGTGCCGCGCTCGTACCCGGTCGCGGCCAGGGCGCCGGCCGCGTCGGGCATGGAGAGCCGGTGCACCCCGAGCAATGCGCGCAGCTTCGGCCAGGAGATCACCCGGTCCCCGGGGGTGAGCACGAACAGGTGGTCATCCTCACCCCGACGGACCACGATCGTCTTGACCACGTCGGCGACGGCGACGCCCCGGACGGCGGCGGCCTCGGCCAGACTGCCGACCGCACCGTGGCTGACCAGCCGGTATGGCAGTCCGGCGGAGTCCAGGGCGACGATCGCGGGCGATGGCATGCCCGCCACGGTAACCGCCGCATCCGCTGCCGGACGGGAAACGGCCACCGTCGACATCCCACCGTTTCCGGAGTGCAGGCGTAAGGTGATCACATGCGCGCGGAGCGTGTGGATCACCCCATTGACCATGTTCAAGCGGTGGACACGCTGCGGCGGTCGTACGCCGCGGTGCCCACGGGCGAACCTGTCCGGCTCGCCAAACGCACCTCCAACCTGTTCCGCCCCCGGTCCGCTCTGCGGACCCCGGGCCTCGACGTCAGTGGCCTCAACCGGGTGCTCTCGGTCGATCCGACCGGGCGCACCGCCGATGTGCAGGGCATGTGCACGTACGAGGATCTGGTCGACGCGACGCTGCCGCACGGGCTGATGCCGTTGGTGGTGCCGCAGTTGCGCACCATCACGCTGGGCGGCGCGGTGACCGGCCTCGGGATCGAGTCGACCTCGTTCCGCAACGGCCTGCCGCACGAGTCGGTCCAGGAGATGGACATCCTCACCGGCACCGGCGAGATCATCACGGCCCGCCCGGACGGAGAGCACGCCGACCTGTTCACCGCGTTCCCCAACTCGCTGGGCAGCCTCGGTTACGCCACCCGGCTGCGCATCGAGCTGCAACCGATCGGTCGGTACGTGGCGTTGCGCAACATCCGGTTCACCCAGTTGGAGGCGCTCACCGACGCGATCGCCGAGGTGACCGCCACCCGGGCCTGGGCCGGTGAGCCGGTCGACGCGATGGACGGGGTGATGTTCAGCCCCGGCGATGCGTACCTGGTGCTGGCCACGTTCACCGACGCGGCGGACCCGCCGAGCGACTACACCGGTCAGGCGATCTACTACCGGTCGCTGCGTCAGCGCACCCGCGACGTGCTCACCGCGTACGACTATCTGTGGCGCTGGGACACCGACTGGTTCTGGTGTTCGGCGGCGTTCGGCGCGCAGCACCCGGTGGTGCGCCGGCTGTGGCCGTCGCGGTATCGGCGTAGCGACTTCTACCACCGGCTGGTGCGCCTGGAGCATCGGCACCAGGTGGCGGCACGGATCGACCGGTTGCGCGGCCAGCCCGCCCGGGAACGGGTCGTGCAGGACGTGGAGATCCCGCTGGAACGTACCGCCGACTTCCTGCGCTGGTTCGCGGCCAACGTGGGGATGAACCCGGTGTGGCTGTGTCCGTTGCGACTGCGTGAACCGGCGGGTCCCGGTTCCGCGCGGTCCTGGCCGCTGTATCCGCTCCACGCGGGTCAGGACTACGTCAACATTGGGTTCTGGGGGAGCGTGCCGATCGCGCCGGGCGCCGCCGACGGCGACGTCAACCGCACGATCGAACGCAGGGTGTCGGAGTCGGGCGGCCACAAGTCGCTCTACTCCGACGCGTACTACGACCGGGATGCCTTCGATCGCCTCTACGGCGGCGACACGTGGCGGGCGGTGAAGGACCGCTACGACCCGGACCACCGGCTGACGGGACTGTACGAAAAGGCGGTAGCACGAGCATGAGCCTGACCGACCGAGACCAGGGGGCGGCGAGCGTCCCCGCCACCCCGCCGGCGGGGGGCCGGCACGCGGGTCCGACCGTCGCGGATGTCGTCCGCGCGGTCACCGCCGGGCCGTTGCCGGTGCGGATCACGGGGTACGACGGCAGCGCCGTCGGCCCGTCCGACGCGGGCATCACCCTGGCGATCCGTAGTGAGCGGGGATTGTCCTACCTGCTCACCGCCCCCGGTGATCTGGGCATGGCCCGGGCGTACGTCAGCGGCGACCTGGCGTTGCAGGGGGTGCACCCGGGTGACCCGTACGAGGCGTTGCGGGTGCTCAAGGACGAGCTGCGGTTGCGGCCACCGTCGCTGGCAGACGGGCTGGCGCTGGTCCGCGGGTTGGGGTGGGAGCGGCTGATGCCGCCGCCAGCTCCACCGCAGGAGGCGCTGCCGCGGTGGAAGCGGGTGATGAACGGGCTGCGGCACTCGCGGGTGCGCGACAGCACCGCCATCTCGCACCACTACGACGTGTCGAACGCCTTCTACGAGAAGGTGCTCGGCCCGTCGATGACGTACACCTGCGCGGTGTACCGGTCGCCGGACGACACCCTGGAGCAGGCGCAGGCGGCGAAGTACGACCTGGTCGCCGCCAAGTTGGCGCTCAAGCAGGGGATGCGGCTGCTGGATGTGGGCTGCGGCTGGGGTGGCATGGTGCGGCACGCCGCCCGCGAGTACGGGGTGAAGGCGCTCGGGGTGACCCTGTCGAAGGCGCAGGCGCAGTGGGCGCAGGCGGCGATCGAGCGGGAGGGGCTGACCGGGCTGGCCGAGGTGCGGCACCTGGACTACCGGGACGCGCCGGCGGAGCAGTTCGACGCCATCTCGTCGATCGGGCTGACCGAGCACATCGGGGTGCGCAACTATCCGGCGTACTTCGGGGCTCTGCGGGACCGGCTGCGACCGGGCGGGCGGCTGCTCAACCACTGCATCACCCGGGCGGACAATCGGGCGCCGCACCGCTCCGGGGCGTTCATCGACCGGTACGTCTTCCCGGACGGTGAGCTGGCCGGCCCGGGTCGCCTGATCAGTGAGGTGCACGACGCGGGGCTGGAGGTGCACCACGAGGAGAACCTGCGTCAGCACTACGCGCTGACGTTGGCCGCCTGGTGTCGCAACCTGGTCGAGCACTGGGACTTCTGCGTCTCCGAGGTGGGCGCGGGCACCGCCCGGGTGTGGGGTCTGTACATGGCCGGGTCGCGGATGGCGTTCGAGCGCAACGGCATCCAGCTGCACCAGGTGCTGGCGACCCGTAACGGCCCGGACGGGGTGAACGGCTACCCGCTGCGTCCCGACTGGTTGCCCTGACCATCCGCTGACCGTTGCCTGAAGCCGCGCCGAGAAAGTCGGCGCGGCTTCTCGCGAAGCGATTGACAAACAAGTTTTGTACGTACAAACTTATTTTGCCATGAGAGATGTCCTGTACCTGGAGCAGATCGAGCAGGCCGAAGTCCTGCTCAAGCCGCAGCGCGTCGAGGTGCTGCGGCAACTGGCCGAACCGCGCACCTGCACCGAGGTCGCGGCCCGACTCGACCAGACGCCGCAGCGCGTCTACTACCACGTCAAGCAGCTCGTCGCGGCCGGCCTGGTCGAGCTGGTCAACGAGCGCAAGGTCCGCGGGATCACCGAGGGCATCTACCAGGCGGCCGCCCGGTCGTACTGGCTCTCGCCGCGGCTGGTCGGCCGGATCGGGCTGCGCCGCGCCCGTGACGAGCTGAGCCTGGGCTACCTGCTCGACCTGATGGAGGAGGTCCAGGCCGACATCGCCGCCCTGGACCGGGCGGCGCCCGAGCTGCCCTCGATCGGGGTGGCCGGCGAGATCCGGGTGCCCGCGGAGCAGCGCCAGCAGTTCCTGCACGACCTGCAGACCGCACTACAGGATCTGTTCACCCGCTACGGCGGCAGCGAAGGAGATGCCTTCAAGCTGGCCGTGGCCTGCTATCCGAAAGGGACCGAACATGAGTGAACCGTTGAAGGTGCAGGCCCGCCTCTCCGCGTCGGTGGGACGCGTCCGCGAGGCCCTGACCGACCCCGCCGCGCTGCGACTCTGGCTGGCCGAGCACGCCGAGGTCGAGCTGCCGCAGCGGTACGAGTTCTGGGGCCGCTACACGCCCGAGGGCGACGCCCCGCACCAGCGGCTGCTGCACGCTGACGACGACACGCTGCGCTTCGGCTGGCTGCTCGACGGCGTGGAGACCACCACCGAGTTCCAGCTCACCGCCGACGGCCCGGACGCCACCGTGCTGACGCTGACCCAGAGCCACTTCGACTTCGCCGAGGCGATGAGCGGCTCCAGCATCCGGGGTGTGCTCCAGACGTACTGGGCGCTGTCCATCGCCAACCTGGCCGCCCACCTGGAGGGCCAGCCGCTGCTGCCCCGCACCGACTTCACCTCCGCCGACCTGCGCGGCGAGCTGGTCATCGCCGCCCCCGCCGACAAGGTCTGGGAGTCGCTGACCGACTCCGAGCAGGCCAGCGCCTGGTTCGGCTACCCGATCGGCATCGAGCCGTGGGTCGGCGGCCGGTACGCCATGGGCGGCTTCGAGGCCGGGTACGCGGCCAAGATCGTCGACCTGGAGCCGGGTCGGAAGATGTCCGTCGACTGGGGACCCACCGGCGTCAGCACGTGGGAGCTGGCCGAGTCCGGTGGCAAGACCACGCTGACCTTCGTGCAGAGCGGCTTCGACGAGGCCAACCCGCCGTACGCGGCCTGGAGCGGGTCGGTCGCCGGGCTGTTCGAGCTGCGCCGCTACCACGAGATGGTGGCCTGGCAGCCGATCTGGATCGCTGAGGAGGTGCCGGGCCTGGAGCCGGCCAGCTGACGCGCCGCACCCCTTGATCGTGCGTCGGCGGCGCGACGGGGCTGTGCTGATCCGCCTGCGGAATTCGGTGACTTTTCGCGGTGGAGTGGGTACTGGCGGGCGATGTTCTTCATCCCCCTCATCCCGATCCGCACCCGGTACGCGCAGCAGTGCACGTTCTGCGGGGCGGAGTACGAGATCTCCCGGTCCGACGCCGAGCGCCTCCCGGTCGGCTGATCCGCCGATGGAACGTTTCCTCTGCTGGCTGATCGGCCGGCCACCGCCGTCGGCCGGCCCCGCCGTGCACACCGTGGCGCGCCCGCCCTGCACCCCTGGCCGGCGCGGACGCCGCCGCGCCCGCCGTCCGTCGGCCGGCACCACGCTGCCCCGCTCACCCTGGAACCGCTCCGCCGGCCGCTGACCGACCGGCCGCGACGCGTACCCCGACGGGCCGGTCGGGGGCGCGGTCGGTCGTGGCCGGACCGGCGCGGACGTTCGGCCCTGGCGGCCTAACCGGGCGGTAGCTAGGCTTTCGGGGTTTGCCGTGGAGCGGTCCGCCCGACTGTGCACACACGACGAAGAGCCGGAGCGACCGTGTCGCGACAGGACGTGAAGCAGGCCGCGGGGCAGCTCCATCCCGCCGGCCCGATTCTCGCCGCCACGGTCCTCGTCCTGGAGGCGGGCTGGCTGGTCGCCGCCCTGCCCGGCGCCGCGCTGGTCAGTGACGTCGGCGCGCTGCTGGTGGCCGGCTGGGCGACCGTCGCCTGTGCCGGGGTGGCCCGTCGCCATCCGGCTCCGCTGCGCCGGTTCTGGACGCTGCTCGCCGTCACCATGGCCCTCGCCGCGTGTGGCCGGGCGATCTGGACCGTGCAACGGCTCGTCGGCGGTGACCTGCCGCACACCCCGCTGGTCGGTGTGGTCTTCACCGCCGGCATCCTCACCGGCACGGCCGCGCTGCTCAGCTCACCCTCCGCGCCACGGAGCGGGGTCGGGCGGGCCCGGACGCTGCTGGACGGGGTGATCGTCGCGCTGGCCCTGGTGCCGGTCGGCTGGGTGCTGGTGTTCCAGGGGGTGGCCGCCGCCGAGCTGGCCGATCCGGCGCGCACGTTGGGGTTGCTCTACCCGATGTTCGACCTGATGCAGCTCACCATCCTGGTGGCGGTCTCCGGCCCGGCGCGGCCGATGTGGCGGCCCATGAGCATGCTCGCCGCGAGCCTCACCATCCGGGTGGTCGCCGACGTCGTCTACGTCTCGCTGGTGGCGCGCGGCGACTATGCCGCCGGGCATCCGATCGACCTGTGCTGGCCGTTGAGTTACCTGCTGATCGGGCTGGCCACCCGGTACCCGCCGCCGCCGGACTGCGACGGCACCGACGACACCGTCGAGTCGCCGTTGCCGCCCTGGTGGCGGGTCGCCCTGCCGTACCTGCCGGTGGGTGGGGCGATCATCGCGGTGCTGCTGGCCCGGCGGCCCACCGGGCAGACCCCGCAGCTGGTGTTCGTCACGATGATGGCGTTGCTCGCCACCCTCGCCCTGCGCCAGGGGCTGGCGTCCAACGAGAACCTGCGCCTGGTGGTCCGGCTGCGTCGGCTCGCGTACGGCGATCAGCTCACCGGGCTGCCCAACCGGCTGTTGTTCAACCGGCTGCTGCGGCTGGCCCTGCGCGATGGCCGACCGGTGGCCGTGCTGCTGCTCGACCTGGACGGGTTCAAGCAGGTCAACGACCGGTTCGGGCACGCCACCGGCGACACCCTGTTGACCGGCCTGGCGGCGCGGATGCGGGCCGCCGTGGACGACGACGGCATGATCGCCCGTCTGGGCGGGGACGAGTTCGCGGTGCTGGTCGACGGTGACCGGCCGGTGTCGCCGGAGCGGCTCGCCGAGCGGCTGCTGGACGCCCTGCGCCCCTCCGACGGCGACGACGACGTCGGCGTGCATCCGTCGGCGAGCATCGGCATCGCCGAGTACGGCCCGCAGCACACCTCGCACACCGACCTGCTACGCGACGCCGACATCGCCATGTACGCGGCGAAGGCCGCCGGGAAGTCCGCGTACCGGACGTGCACCCCCGCACTGCGCGAGTCGGCCGTGTCCCGCGCCGAGTTGATCGCCGACCTGCGCCGGGCCGTCGACGAGGAGCAGCTGCACCTGGAGTTCCAACCCATCGTCGACCTGACCACCGGCGTGGTCCGCAGCGCGGAGGCCCTGGTGCGGTGGCGGCATCCTCGGCTCGGCATGCTGCCGCCGGCGAGGTTCCTGCCGCTGGCCGAGGAGACCGGGCTGATCCTGCCGATCGACCGCTGGGTGATCCATGAGGCGTGCCGGGCGGCGGCGACCTGGCGGGTGCGGGCACCGGAGGCGACCGTGGCGGTGAACATCGCGGCCGCGCACCTGCGCCGGCCGGACCTCATCGCCACGGTCACCGAGGCCACCGCCGGCGCCGGGTTGGCACCGCGCGCCCTGACCCTGGAGTTGACCGAGTCGGCGCTGATCGAGGGCACCGACGCGGTGCTGGAGCGGCTGCACCAGCTCCGGGAGCTGGGCATCGCGATCGCCATCGACGACTTCGGCACCGGCTACTCGTCGCTGAGCTACCTGCACCGCATCCCGGCCACCGAGCTGAAGATCGACCGGTCGTTCGTGGCCCGGCTCGGGACCGACGACCGGGCGTACGCCACGGTGGAGATGGTCACCCGGCTGGCCGGGGCGTTCGATCTGGCGGTGGTCGCCGAGGGGGTGGAGACCGAACGCCAGCACGAGGCGGTCACCGCGATCGGCTGCCCCCGAGGTCAGGGCTATCTGTACGGGCGACCGGACGGCGCCGCCACGGTGGGTCAGAATCGGGCTTGACCCTGACGTAGCGGCAGGCGGGAGCGTGGTTCCCGGAAGGGAGGGGAACCATGGCGTACACGGTGGGTCAGGTGGCGCGGGTCGCCGGCGTGACGGTGCGGACGTTGCACCACTACGACGAGATCGGCCTGCTCTCGCCCAGCGGGCGCACCTCGGCCGGTTACCGCCGCTACGACGACGCGGACCTGCAACGGCTGCAACTCGTCCTGTACTACCGGGAGCTGGGTTTCCCGCTTGAGGAGATCGCCGCGATCGTCGCCGACCCGGCGGCCGATCCGGCCGCGCACCTGCGCCGTCAGCACGAGCTGCTGACGGTCCGGATCAAACGGTTGCAGGAGATGGTCACGGCGATCGAGTTCGCGATGGAGGCGAGCAAGTTGAACATCCAACTCACGCCCGAGGAGCGGTTCGAGGTCTTCGGCGACTTCACGCCGGAGGAGCACGAGGCCGAGGCGGAGCAGCGGTGGGGTGATACCGACGCGTACCGGGAGTCGAACCGGCGGGCGTCCCGTTACGGCAAGGAGGACTGGCTGCGGATCAAGGCGGAGACCGAGGACTGGGGTCGGCGGATCGTCGCCGCGCTGGCCTCGGGTGCGCCGGCGGACGGCCCGGAGGCGATGGACCTGGCCGAGGAGCACCGGCAGAGCATCAGCCGCTGGTTCTACGAGTGCTCGTACGAGACGCACACCGGCCTGGCCGACATGTACCTGGCCGATGAGCGGTTCACCGCGTACTACGAGAACCTCGCGCCGGGCCTGGCGGCGTACCTGAACGAGGCGATCCACGCCAACGCGATCAGCCGCGCCTGATCGGCCGGGAGGCCGACCCGGAACAGCAGTGCGGGCGGTCCGGCTAGTCTGGCCGGACCGCACCCGCCCCCGGGGAGATGACCGTGCAGAAGCCGAAGCTGATCGCCGCTGTCGCCGTGCTCGCCGTGGTGGTCGGCGGTGGGGTGTGGGCACTGGTCGCCGCCGGCGACGAGCCGGACGCGGGTCGTCCGGCGGCCGACGCCCCACCGCTGCCCAGCGATCCGGTCGCTGTGCTGAAGGCGGCCGCCGCGAAGGCCGACGAGCAGCCGTACAAGTTGACGGTGGGCACCGGCGGGACGGCCGACGGGGGTGACAGCACGGTGGTGCTCTGGGATCCGAAGGCGAAGCGTGGTCTGGAGACCACGTCGCTGAAGGTGCCCAACGGCGCGGTGAAGATCGAGCGGTTGACCACCGGGCCGGACGTCTACGTGCGGGTCACCGCGCCGGACCGCCGTGTCCCGGTCTGGGACGGCAAGACCTGGTGGCACGTGGGCGCGCCGGGTGTGCCGGCCGCGAAGCAGGGTCTGGACAACACCCGGTTGGCCGGCACGCTGGCTGCGCCCGCGGGGGTCCGGCAGACCGGGGTACGGGAGTACGCCGGCACCCTGGACCTGCGGGGCAGCGGCGAGGTGCTGGGCAGTGGCGTCGGCACCGTGCTGGGTGACCGGGCCGGCGCGGTGCCGTTCACCGCGTCCGTCGACGAGCAGGGGCGGTTGGTCCGCTACCGCATCGAGTTGGCCAGCGAGCAGTCGCAGACGGCCCAGCTCGACCTGACGTACTCGGATTTCGGGCTGTCGGTGACGGCCGACCCGCCGGCCGCGGACCTCATCGGCGAGGACCCGCCGGCGAACATCCCGGGCGCCTGACGCCGGCTCACTCTTCGACCGCGCCGTCGGCGGGGGTGACCAGGAAGTCGTAGACGGTGCGGGCCATCCGGCGGACGGTTTCGTCGCCGGTGGCCATCGGCCCGGCAGTGAGGAACGCGACGGCGGTCTCGGTGCCGGGGATCAGGTAGTAGCCGACGTCGTGGGAGGCGTCGGGCAGGTCGCCGGTCTTGTGCGCGACCGGCACCCCGGGTGGCAGTGCCGCCGGAATTTTGGTGTTCAGGGTCTGCTCGCGCATGAAGCCGATCATCAGGTCGCGGGAGGCGGGAGTGAGGATCTCGCCGTCCCAGACCGCGCCGAGCAGGGACACCACGTCGTCCGGGCTGGTGTAGTTCTCCTCGCCGCGCTGGGCGGCCGCGCTGTCGAGCATCCGCCGGGCCAGGATGGTGGACCGCTGGTTCATCGAGTCGATCAGCGCGTTGACCGGGGCGAATCCGCCCAGGTAGGTGATGAGCACGTTCGCGGCGATGTTGTCGCTGTACTTGATCAGGTATTGCGCGAGCCGGTGCAGGGTCACCACCTGCGGAAACGTCTCGAACTGGAGCTGGCCGGTGCCGCCGACCACGTCGGCCGGTGTGACCAGCACACCCTCGTCGAGCGAGACCTGTCCACAGTCGACACGGCGGAGCAGCTCGACCAGGATCCACAGTTTGATCACGCTGGCGGCCTTGGGGCGCAGTGCGCCGTTGACCGCGATCTGCTGGTCGCCGTACCGGCCGGACAGGTCGCGGACGGTGGCACCGGCCGGGTTGAGGCTGGCGTCGGCGACGACCCGGGCGAGCTGCCCGCTGAGCGGGAACAGCCGGGCTCCGGCGACCGGGTCGGTGGGCGGCTGCGGGCTGGTGACCACCACGCCGGTCAGCTCCACCGGCTGTGCCTGCGGCCCGGACACCACGACCGTGCCCTGCGTACGCCCGACGAGCGGCACCCGGTAACGGAAGCTGCGGCCCTCGACGGTCACCTCGCCGCTGGCCACTCCGGCGGCGACCCGCAGGTCCGGGTCGGCGACCCGGCCGGTGTCCCCGTCGCACGCCCGGTAGCGCACGGTGTGCCCGAGCGGGTCCACGGCGAATGCGCCGCCGGGGAACGACAGCCAGGACACCTCGCTGGTGGGTGCCCGCTCCGGCGTCGGCTCCAGGCCGGGCTCGTGGCTCTGCCCCTCGGCCGCGTACCCCGGTGTGCTCGGGTGGTCCGGCTCCGCGGAGGCCCCCGGGCCGTCCGCGGTGGCCGGCCCGGTCGTCGCGACGACCGCGAGCGCGACCGCCGCCGTCAGCCATTTCAGGGGTACGCGGGGATGTTTGTCGCTTTTACTCACGTTTGCACGATAAGAAGCGCGAGAGGTCGCTGAGGCCGCCGGGAACGCCGTCACCCGTCCGGGCGGCGTTGTCCCCATCGGTGTGATGACTCAGGGGTATAAATATGACTCTGTGGCATCACGCGCATCAGCGTCCCCCGACCCGAGGGGCGCCCGTGTTGATCATTGCTGGGAGTCTGCGCGTCGAGCCGGGCGCGCGCGACGACTACCTGTCCGAGTGCGACGCGGTCATCGCGCAGGCACGGGCGACCGCCGGTTGTCTGGACTTCCTGCTCGCGGCCGACCCGCTCGACCCGGAGCGGATCCACGTCTACGAACGCTGGGAGTCCGCCGAGCAGTTGGCGGCGTTCCGGGGCTCCGGGCCGAGCGATCCGCAGACGGCGGCCATCCTCGACGCCGACGTGCACCGTTACCTGATCTCCGGCGTCGAGGCGGCCTGATCCGGTCCGCTACAGCAGCAGGTCGAGCAGGAGAACGCCCAGGAAGCCGGCCACCGAGATGATCGTCTCCATCACCGACCAGCTCTTGATGGTCTGCCCGACGGTCAGTCCGAAGTACTCCTTGCGGCGATGACGAGTTGGGCGTCGCCGGCGCTGGTCACCGGTTCGGCCGGGGCGGCGAGGATGGTCAACGGTTCGGTGCGGGTGAGAGCGGCGTGTGGCGGCACGGGGATCACGACCTTCGGGACGGGGTCGACCCTTGTCGGGCCGGCCGAAGGGTCACATCGGGGGTCCTGCTGAGGGCTCCGGCTCCGCGGGCAGGCCGGGTGCCATCCGGCGCATCGAGGTGAACGTGGGCACCAGCGCGTCGTACAGCTCGGCGAAGAGCGGCAGCAGCGCCGCGTACGTGGCGGACGCGGCCGGGTCGGGCCGGACCGTCTCCTCGATCCGCACCAGGTCGGCGGCGACGTCGATGCTCGCGATCAGGCCCAGCGCCTGCATGCCGAGCAGCGCCGCGCCGAAGCTCGACCCCTCGTGCGCGGCCGGGAAGCTCACCGGCAGGCCGAGCACGTCGGAGAGCATCTGCCGCCACAGGCCGCTGCGGGCGAAGCCCCCACCGGCGCGGATCTCACGGACCTCGTTGCCGGCCGCGCGTACCGAGCTGAGCACCAGCGCGAGCTGCTGGCAGACCCCCTCCAGCGCGGCCCGCACCAGATGCTCGCGGCGGTGCCCGTGGGTCAACCCGACGTACGCGCCGCGCGGCAGGGCGCTCCAGTGTGGCGCCCGCTCGCTGTGCAGGTACGGCAGCATGATGAGCCCGCCCGAGCCGGCCGGGGCACGGGCGGCGATGGCGACCAACTCCTCCTCGGCGTGCTCGCCCAGGTCCGGGGCGAGCGCCTCGCCGGCCCACTTAAGCACGATGCCGCCGTTGTTGATGGCACCGCCGACCGTCCAGCGGTCCTCGGTCAACGCGTAGCAGAACACCCCGCCCAGCGGGTCCACGCCGGGCTGCTCGACCATCACCCGCATCGCGCCGCTGGTGCCGATCGAGCAGGCCACCATGCCGGGGTGCACCGCGCCGAGGCCCAGGTTCGCCAATGGCCCGTCGCCGGCGCCGACGACCACCGGGGTGCGCTGCGGCAGGCCGGTCGTGGCTGCGGCCTGCGCGGTGAGCCCGGGCAGGACGGCGGTGGTGGCGACCAGCTGGGGGAGCTGCTCCTCGGTGATGCCGGCGATGCGGAGCGCCTCGCTGTCCCACTCCAGCCGGTGGATGTCCATCAGGCCGGTGGCCGAGGCGATCGAGTGGTCGACGACCAGTGCCTCGCAGAGCCGCAGCAGCACCCAGTCCTTGATGCCGACCCAGTGGGCGACGCTCTCGAAGAGCTTCGGCTCCTGCTCGGCGAACCACAGCAGCTTGGGCAGTGGCGACATCGGGTGGATCGGCGTGCCGGTACGGCGGTGCAGCGCCAGGCCGGACGGCACCGCCCGCAGCCGCTCGGCCTGCCGGGTCGACCGGGAGTCGGCCCAGGTGACCGACGGCGTGAGTGGGTTGCCGTCCGCGTCCAGCCCGATGAGGCTGTGCATGGCGGAGCTGAACGACAGCCCGGCCACCGGATCGACCAGCTCCGCGACGACCATGCTGATCGACTTGAGCACCGCGTCGAGGATGAGCTGCGGGTCCTGCTCGGCGTACCCGGGTTGCGGGTCATTGAGGGGATAGCCGACCGAGTGGCTGGCGAGCTGCCGCCCCTCGGTGTCGTACGCGACGGCCTTGGTGCTGGTGGTGCCGATGTCCACGCCGACGACCACGGCCGGCCGGGTGCCCTGCGACATGACGCTCACCCCCTCCGTACGGCGGTGCGGCGGCATCGCCACCCGGCTGCGGCTGACGTTACCGAGCCGGCGACCGCCGCGCACGACAGAGCAAAATGTGAATCGACGCAGCAGTATCGCCCTATCGTGCGGGTTGCTCCGCCGATCGGGTAATTCGTCCGTACTTGGCGTTTCCGGGCACCACGCCGCGCCTGTTAACACGGTGACAACCCAGATTGGTGGCCTACGCGGCGAAGGAGTCGGCGTGGCAAAGACTGATTCGACGGGTTCCACATGGCGGTACCGGTGGGCGCACCGGCAGAACGTGCGGCGGGTCAGCACGTACCGCGGCGCCGAGGCGGCCTGGCGGCGACGCGACGACGAGTTACGCCGGTTGCGCGCCCTCGCCGCCGACTTCGCGGGCTCCGCCGCGGCCGGCGAGGGCCTGCCCCTGGAGTTGGGTGCCGACGAGGTGGTGCTCTGGGCGCTGCCCGCCGTGCAACTCGTCGAGGTACGGCACACCACCGTGCTGCCCGCCCCGGACCTCACGGTCGCCCCGCCGTCCGGGCCGCTGCGCCCGCGCCGCCCGGACGGCGTACGCGTCATCGACGCCGGCATGGCGGTCATCACCAGCCGCCGGCTCGTGCTGCTCGGCGGACGCGGCCGGCGCGACTGGGCGTACGGCAGGATGACCGGCCTGGCCCACGACCCGGCGGCCCCGGTCACCCTGATCCAGGTGCTGGACCGGCGGCGTACCTCCGGCCTGCTGCTGCCCACCGACGCGGCACCGGATTTCCGGTTCAAGCTGACGTTGGCGTTCGCCGACGCGATCGAGCAACGCGCCGCGGTGCTCGCGCAGCTCGACGAGCTGATCGCCGAACATGCCCAGCTCAAGCCGTTCCGGCCGGCCGTGGCCACACCGGCGCAGGCCCGGCTCACGGCGTTCGTGCCCGGTGGGCGGCGGACCGTCGCGGTGGCCGCGGCCGTCGCGTTGCTGGTGCCGGCGGCGCTGATCGAGTCGGACCCGTCCGACCCGACCGGAGGCGCCGAGGTCGCCGCCGCCGCCACCCCGGCGCTCACGCCCAGCGTTGCCCCCGCGCTGATCCGCCCGGCGGCTCCCCGGCAGGGCACGACGCCGAAGCCGACGAAGTCACCCCGCCCGTCGCCGAGCACGAGCCGCGACGCGCGCTGCGGCGCCCCGGACAATCCCCTGGGGTACGACTTCTGCGCCGGCACCCGCATCCGTCAGCCCGCTGCCGAGGTCTGCGACTGGTTCGACTGCGTGCCCGGCTTCTGGGCCGGTCGCGGGTACCTCGTGCAGTGCCGGGACGGCTCGGTCAGCCTGACCGGCGGCCGGGCCAACGCCTGCGCCGACCACCGGGGAGTACGTCGTACCATCGCGAAGTGACCGATTTGGGGACGAACGTCCCCTTCGGTCGGCGACAATGATCGAATGGAGATCCGGTCTGACGACGGCGCGCGGGTACGGATCCGCCCGATCGGCTACCAGCCCGGCATCGACCCGCCCGACGACCCCGACGTGGCCGCGCCCGGCTGGCGCGACTGGCTGCTCATCGAGGTCGACGCCCGCACCGCGGACGGTCAGACCTGGTCGCACCACTACCCGAGCCTCCTCGTCGAGGAGGCCCGCGCGCTCGGCGGATGGCTGCACGGGCAGGCATCCGCGGCGCTCGGGTCCGACTCGCCACCCGCGACGGTCCGCTTCACCGAACCCAACCTGGTCCTGCGCACCCGGATGATCCGCCGTCGACGGCTGGAGCTGACCGTCGAGTTCTCCGCCGAGTCGTTGCCGCCGTGGATGCGCCGCCCGGTCACCGCCGTCTACCCGCTGGTCCTCACCGTCTCCGCGGACGCCCTCGCCGTCGCCGCCGAGCAGTGGGCGGCGCACTGCGAGGCGTACCCGCCGCGAACCCGGTCGCGGTTTCCCGCCCGCGACCCGCTACCGCACCGCCGGCGCGCCGGTTGACCGTGTGAGCTGAGGCAGTTCTTCACCTCGCTCCGCGGGTGATGCGCGGCGGCGGAGCCGAGCCCAGCGTGGCCGGCTCCGCCGCTGCCGGTCGTTGCCTGTAATTCTCTCCTTTCGGGACCAAAGGGGAGCATCGATTGCGTCCGCGTTCCCTGTCACGTACGTGAGCGGTTGTACCGCGTGTGACCGTGACCTCACTGGCATCTTCACCGTGGCGGACCGCCTGGGCCGAACGCGAGAACGACCGGCGTCGGCGCGCGTACCGCGACGCCACCGACTCCTGGCGGCGCCGAAACGACCACCTGGTCAGGCTGCGGATCGAAGCCGCCGGCTTCCTCGGGTGTACGCAGCCGCGCACCGGCCTGCCCGTGGATCTCGACGACGACGAACTCGTCTTCCGCGTCGTCCCCGTCGCCGAACTGGTCGAGGCCGAGGCGCGGCATATTCCTGGGCTGCCCACGCCGGGCGGTCACTGTGCCTTCGCCGACGTTGTGCGCGAAGCGCTGCCAACGGGCCTGCGGGTCGTCGACGCGGGCCTGGCCGTCGTGACCAGCCGACGGGTGGCGTTCGCCGGCCGCGAGTGCCGGCGCGAGTGGCGGTACGCGGACCTGGTCGGCGCCGCCCATCACCCCGACGTGCCGGTGACCCTGCTGCACGACCACGGTGGACTCTCCGGGCTGCTCGTCCCGGTCAACGCGGTGGTGAACTTCCGCTTCTACCTCACGCTCGCCGCCACCGGGGACCGCGCCGCCCTCACCGCCCACCTCGACGCGCTGCTGTCGGCCCACCAGGCCGCCCGGCCCACACCGCTGCCGATGGTGGGGCCTGACGAGGCACCGCCGACCGCGGTACGCCCCGATCGACGAATGACCGCCGTCGCCGCCGTCACGGCGGTGGTGATCGCGACGTTGGGGCCGGGTGCCTTCGGGGCGGAACAGCAGGGACGCTCGGCGCAGGCGAGCCCGGTCGCGGACGTGCCGGCAGCCGTTCAGGTCCAGGTGCCGGCCCGTCCCATCGGGCCGGTTCTGCCTGGCGGCCCGGCGTCACCGGTCCGGCCGGCCGCTCCGGGTGGGCCGGCCGCCCCGGTGCCGGTGGTGCCTCCGGCCGGTGTGGTGGGCCGTGCCGCGCCGAGTGCGCCCGCCCGGCCGGTGGTCCAGGCGGCCCGCCCGGTGGCGGTGGCTCCGACCCCGGCGGTCGTACCGTCGCCCCCGCCGGTGCCGACCCCCGGCCCGGCTCCCACGGCCTCGCCCACGCCGGCGCTCCCGATGCCCAGCGCATCGGTCACACCGAGCGCGCCCGCCGCGAGCCCGACGCCGTCCCCGTCGGACTCCACGCTGGTGACGGTCTGCCTGGACCCCCTTCAGCTCCCGCTGCTGTGCCGGTCCGCAGCGCGGTGAGCGTCTTGTTGTCCGGCCTCAGGTGGTGGCGCTGAAGTCGGGCAGGGTCAGGGTGCCGTCCGGGCCGAGCTGGAAGCCGGGGTTCCAGGCGATCTCCCACAGGTGGCCGTCCGGATCGGCGAAGTAGCCGGCGTAGCCGCCGTAGAACGTCTCCCGCGCCGGTTGGGTCACCTCGGCACCCGCCTTGCTCGCGGTGGCGATCACCTCGTCGACCTCCTCCCGCGAACGGACGTTCTGGGCCAGGCTCATCGCGCCCGTACCCGGATTCCGGACGCCGGCGTCGTCGGCCAGTTTGTCCCGGCTCCACAGCACCAAGGCCAGACCGCCGGCCTGGAAGAAGACCGTCTCCTCGACCTCCTGGCCCCGCCAGCCGAGCTGCTCGTAGAACGCTTTGGCGCGCGGCACGTCGGTGACTCCGAGGGTGATCAGGCTGATCCGCTGCTCCATCTTCGTAACCTAGCGCGCTCCGCTCCGGGATCCGCGGAGGTAGACCAGAACATTCCAAGGAATCTACAATCGTCTCTGTTAACGCTCACACTCGTCCCAGTGCTGAGGCAGTGACGCCATGCCGATTGACGATCGGCGCGCGGCCGGCCCATGCCCTCGGCCAGCTCGACCAACCAAGGGAGAGATCCATGCGAACGAGGGCACGATGGCTCACGACGCTCGCCGCGCTCGGTGTCGTGGTCGCCGGAGTGGTGACACCCGCCGGCCCGGCCAACGCGGAGTCCAACGGCGGGGTACGGGTGATGCCGCTCGGCGACTCCATCACCGAGGGCACCCAGGTGCCGGGCGGGTACCGCATCGGGCTGTGGCAGCGCCTCGCCGCCGGCCGGTACACGGTGGACTTCGTCGGGTCGCAGTTCAACGGGCCGGCCAGCCTGGGCGATCACGACCATCAGGGGCACCCCGGCTGGCGGATCGACCAGATCGACGCCACCATCGTCGGCTGGCTGAACACCCAGCGGCCGCAGACCGTCCTGCTGCACATCGGCACCAACGACATCCTGCAGAACTACAACGTGAGCACCGCGCCGAACCGCCTGTCCACGCTCATCGACAAGATCACCAACACCGCGCCCACCGCCGAGGTGTTCGTGGCGCAGCTCATCCCGCTCTCCAACAGCAACCAGGAGGCGGCCGTCCGCACGTTCAACGCGGCGATACCCGGCATCGTGCAGAGCAAGGTGAACGCCGGCAAGCGGGTGCACCTGGTCGACATGCACAGCGCTCTCACCACCGCCGACCTGATCGACGGCGTCCACCCCACCGCCGGCGGCTACGACAAGATGGCCGCCCGTTGGTACAGCGCGTTGCAGTCGGTGCCCGGAAGCGTCGGCAACCCGGGCAGCGGCGGCGGACAGACCACCGCCATCGTGGGCACGCTGTCCGGCAGGTGCGTCGACGTCCCCGGGTACTCCACCACCAACGGCACCCAGCTGCAGCTGTGGGACTGCCACGGCGGCACGAACCAACAGTGGACCTACACGACCGGCAAGGCGCTGACCGTCTACGGCAACAAGTGTCTCGACGCCGCCGGTTACGGCACCTCCCCGGGCACCCTGGTCACCATCTACGACTGCCACGGCGGGACGAACCAGCAGTGGAACGTCAACGCCAACGGCACGATCACCGGAGTGCAGTCCGGCCTCTGTCTGGACCCCGTCAACCAGGGCACCGGCAACGGCACGAAGCTCGTCCTCTGGACCTGCACCGGTCAGACCAACCAGCAGTGGAGCCGCCGATAGCTCGTCGGACGCCGGCAAGATCGCGCAAGATCCTGGTTGTAGTGGTATCGGCGCGTCGGTGAGGCCACTACATCCTGGTTCGAGCGTGACCTTGACGGCGGTCGGC
Organism: Micromonospora sp. ALFpr18c; assembly: GCF_008868155.1. Classification (GTDB taxonomy): domain Bacteria; phylum Actinomycetota; class Actinomycetes; order Mycobacteriales; family Micromonosporaceae; genus Micromonospora. The sequence continues at coordinate 90,810 of NZ_WBKR01000001.1, read as the reverse complement.
GTCCCGCCCGGACCGCCGCGTAGCTCTGCCCTGGGTGCGGCGGGCTACGCGGCGATGGTCCCGGCGGTGGCGTACACGTCGGCGGGCAGGGGGTGGTGGAGCTGCCACAGGATGCGCATCGGCCGGTCGCCGGTGTGCGACTCGGTGCTCCGCTGGGGCGGCTGTTCAGCGCGGGTGAAGTGATCGCAGAGCCTCGTTGACCACGTCCCACCGGCGCCGCCCCGGCGCCGGGTTCACTACTTTGCCCTCAGCGACGACAACACCGGCAGCGCGCAGTACCGCCACGTGACCTGCGTACGCCGGATGCGCGGCCAACTCCGCCTTGACATGTGGGAAGGCGACGATCGGTAGGCCCGCGCCCAGCGACTCGTTGAGGACACCGAGCGCCAGGGTGTCGTTGATGCCGAGTGCCCACTTCGTCATCGTGTTGAACGTGACCGGCGCAGCCACCACCACGTCGGCCGGCGGGTGCGGCTCCGGGTCGCCGGGCATCCGCCATTCGACGCGTACGAGATAGCCGGTCTTGTCGTGCAACGCCGCCCGGTCGAGCCACGGCGCGGCGGTGGGGCTGACGATCAGGCACACCCGCCATCCGTCAGCGATCAGGAGGTCGACCAGCTCGTCGATGTGTTCCGCGGGACCAGCAGCGCAGACGACCAGATACAGCACCGGGCGTTCCGTCATGCTGGCAGTTTGCCGGAGTCGGACGACCCACAGGTAGGCGGATACGGAATGCGCGGCAGCGTCGCGCTGGCCACGGCGGCGTTCGCGCTCACCCTGCTCGGGCCGGGTACGTCGAATGTCGGGGCTGTGGCCAGCGGCGAGGTCGGCCCATCGGCCTACCCCTGCAATGTCTGGAACCAGGACTGCTGGCCGATCGAGCTGTGACCGAAGGTCACCCTCGGTTACCGGGTGCCTGAATACCCGATAGCTGGTTCGGAGGATGCCGTTCCCACAGATCACACTGACCGGGGAACGGCATCCTCATCAGTACGGATAGCCGGGGACGTTGAGTCGCACGCTGTACAGGCCGGAGTCGTTCCTCGGGCCTGAGGTGATGTAGAGGGTCTGCCGGTCGGGGCCGCCGAACGCCACGTTTGTCGTACCGGAGGTGCCGGAGCGGATCGTGCCGAGCGGGGTGCCCGTGGGGGAGTAGACGTGGATCAGGGAGTCCGAGCCGGACGCCCAGTACACGTTGCCGGCGCAGTCGATCGTGACGCCGTCCGGCCCGCCGAGGTAGTTCACGAAGACGCTGCGGGCGCCGGTGCTGCCGTCGGGCTGGACGGCGTACCGGTAGATCCTGTTCTCGGAGTAGGCGCCCACGTACAGCGCGGTGCCGTCCGGCGAGAGCGCGATGCCGTTGGGCTGGCGCAACCGGTCGTCGACCAGGGACACCTGACCACCGGAGACGCGGAAGACGCTGGTACGCCCGCTCAATTGGTCCGGGCGGTTGCCGCGCTGGAAGGTGGGGTCGGTGAAGTAGGCGACGCCGTCGGAGCGGACCGCCACATCGTTGGGCGTGTTGAACGCCCGACCCTGGTAATTCGTGGCGACGGTGCTGCGGGCCCGGTCGCTGATCCGGTACGCGGACACGTTGCGCTGGTCGTGGGTGGCCGCGATGATCTGCTGGGCGTCGGTGCTGAGGGCCAGGCCGTTGCTGCCGGCGTTGGCGAGGAACGTGTCGAAGGTCGCCGGCGGGGTGAACCGGCGGATCGTGGACGGCTGGACGTTGTACGGCCCGGTGCCGGCCGCCATGTCGGAGAACAGCAGATAGCCGCCGTCGGCGACCCAGACCGGGCCTTCGAGGAACGAGAAGCCACTCTGGATCTTCGTGGCCGTCACGGAACTGGTCGGCAGCGGCGGACCGTAGCCGGTCCCCGTCGGGCAGACCCCCGGTGGTGTGCCGGGCGGATTGGCGAGGGCCGCGCCGGCGGGCAGTGACGCGGTGCTGAGCGCGACGCACAGGCCGGCCAGCGCGGCAATGGTGGGACGCCAGGTCATCGAAATACTCCAAGGGACGGGTCGGTGCCTCCGCGGGCTGTCTCCGCCCGGCGTGACGAATGGGTACGTCAGGCGTTCGTGTCACCGAACTCGCGTACCCCGTCGACGTCCAGCGTGATCCGCCCGTTCTCGGTCCACTGGCCGGTGGCGGGGAGCCAGCTCGGGTCGTCGCGTTCGTCGATGTCGCTCCAGCTGTGCCGGTGGTGCCGTAGCTGGATCGGCCCGGTCGACGCGCCCGGTGCGAGCGTCCCGCTGGTGAAGGTCAGCTCGACCCAGCCGGGGACGGGCGTGCCCGGCGGCGGGTAGGGCGGCGCTGGCGTCGACATCGTCGACGGCGCGCCCGGTGGGATGAAGAACTGCACGGTCTGCCGGATCCTGTCGCAGCCCAGCGTCGCCCAGTCACAGTTCGGCACCAGCGAGGTGTTGCCGCCCTCGAAGCGCAGGTGGTAGCGCACCCGCACGGTCGTCAGGTCCAGTGGTCCGGTGCCGGTGTTGGTGACCCGCAGGAGGTGCTGGATCTGGTTGTTCGTCGGCGCCCAGTCGAGGTTGAGGTAGTTGACCGTGGCGCGGCCGGAGGCGGTGCGCACGGTGGTGGCGGGCGAGCTGTCGGAGTAGCCGCCGAGTGCGCGGGCGGCAACCGCGATCCGGTACGTCGTGCCGGGCGCCAGGTCGGTCAGCGTGATCGTGGTGTCGGTCGTGGTGCCGAGCCAGCGGTACGTGTTGGGGCCCAGCGGGACCTGCACCTCGTAGTTGATCGGCTGCTCGGCGGCCGGATCGCCGATCCAGGTGGAGGGTGCCCAGCTGAGGGTGAGCTGGTGAGGTTGGTTCACCACCACCGTCGGGCTGCCGGGGGTGCTGATCGCCGGGCCGTCGGCGCGTGCGGCGTTGACGGCGAGCAGGCTCGCCACCGTGGCTACGGCGACGGCGGCGATGACACGGCGAGCGGACATGGTCCGAATGCTAGGGCGATCCGGAGCTAATTCATAGCCACATGTCAATATGTGGACGGGCCTCGTCCGTTACACGACGTAGTCGGCTTGAAGATAATGCCTGGTCAGTCGACTACCTACCGTGAACCCTGTCATCACCAACGGCCTCGGCGTCGGCGACCCAACGGCCGCCGCGGGGCCTCTGACGGGAGAAACACATGTGTGCTCAGAAGCAGACCCGGCGAGCGTCCGTACTCGTGCTCGGTCTCGTCGTGGCCGGGGCGGTGGTCGCCCCGGCGAGCCCGGCGTCCGCCGCAGTCCCCGGTCTGGTGCGGATCGCCGTGACCAGCGTCAACACCTCCGCCGACTTCCACAGCGCCACGGCGACGTGCCCGGCCGGCAAGGTGCTGACCGGCACCGGCTACGAGCTGAACGGCGTCACCGGCGAGGGCGTCGTCGACGACCTGCGCCCCAACGGCGGCCCGGCGACCGCGCCCACGGCCGTCACCGTCGGCGCCTACGAGGCGGAGGCGTTCGCCGGCACCTGGTCGGTGACGGCGTACGCGATCTGCGCGAACCCGCTGCCCGGCCTGGTGCGGGTCTCCACGGCCAGCGTCAGCGACTCGGCCGACTTCCACTCCACCACCGCCGCCTGCCCGGTCGGCAAGGTGCTGACCGGCACGGGTTACGAGCTGAACGGCGTCACCGGTGAGGGCGTGGTCGACGACTTCCGCCCCAACGGCGGCGTGGCCGCGGCGCCGACCTCGGTCAACGTCGGCGCGTACGAGGCCGACGCGACCGCGCTCAACTGGTCGGTGACCGCGTACGCGATCTGCGCGAACCCGCTGCCCGGCCTGGTGCGGGCGTCCACGGTCGGTGCCAGCAACTCCCTCGACTTCCGCAGCGTCGTCGCGGGCTGCCCGGCCGGCAAGGTGATGACGGGAGCCGGCTACGAGCTGAACGGCGTCACCGGCGAGGGCGTGGTCGACGACTTCCGCCCCAACGGCGGCCCCGCGACCGCGCCGACAACCGTCGATTCGGGCGCGTACGAGGAGGATGCGTTCGCCGGCAACTGGTCCGACACGGCGTACGCCATCTGCGCGACGGCGTAGGAAACCGCTCAACCGGTGCGGCCGCCCCGCGAACGCGCGGTGCGGCCGCACCATCGACTGATCGGCTCAGGAGCCGCCCTGGCGCTGAATCCGCCCGTCGCCCGAGACCTTGGCCCGGCCCAGGCCACCCTCGGTGCCGGCCGGGCCGGTCGCGGTACGGCGGTGCCGTTGGTCGGGCGAGTGTTCCATGGTCGAGCCCTGGCGGCCCGGAGCGCCGCTGCCCGAATGCCGCCGGCCTCGCGCCGACTCGCCGCCGCTGTCGTGTTTGTTCTGCTTGTGGCTACCCATGGCTCGCGCGTACCCGGTCACCGGGCGGCTAGTCACCAGCGCCGAACAGCTTGCCCGGCCCCGTACCCGGCGGTGCGTTCGACCCGCCGATCTGACCGTGCTGCGGATCCGGGTCGGGCAGAGCGTGCTCGATACCGCGATATGGCGTCGTCGCCAGCCGCCTCCCCGCCGACGCCGGTGTGGGCCGCCGGAACGGCTGGTCGGCCGAGGAGTGGCTGGCCTATCTGCGCTGGGCGGCCGCTCAGGGCCAGGCCCGGGGCGTGGAAACGGACGCGGTGGAGATGGCGCTACGCCGTGGCGCGGAGACGGGCGTCGAGGGCGTCGAGGTCGGGGACGAACCAGATGTGCTCGGCCTTGTTCGACTCGTGCACCAGGGCGCGGAGCGCCGAGCTGCCCTCCAGCCGCGCCGAGATGTCACCGACGACGGCCAGGCGCAGCCGGTAGTTGACGAACTTCTGCATCACCTCGCCGGCGAAGCGGGTGCCCAGCGAGAAGAAGCGTTCGTCGAAGCGGTCAGCCGGCACGGCAACCACCTGGGCGCCGGCGAAGGCCGCGCCGATCAGGTCCAGCGCGTCCTGCTCGGTGGCGACGGTCGGTCCGGCCGGGTCGCAGACCAGCACCTGCACGCCCGCGCGTTTCTGGATCTCGTCAGGCATCGGGGACCTCCCGGTCGAGTAGGCCGTTGTCGGCGTTGAGGACGGCGTCGAGCAGGTGCAGCAGTTCGGCGGTGGCGGCGGGAGCACCCAAAATGATGATCTTCAAGCGGTGGCGCTCCTCGTCGTGCACCGTCTGCACCCGCAGCGGGTTGGCCTGATCGTGGCCGGTGTTGGCGCTGGCCAACATGAGCGTGCCGAGGCGGTCGGCGGCGGCCCGGTCGACCCCGTCGATCTGCACGATGCTCGACACCTCCGCCGGCCCGACGACGCTGGTCGCCGCCGGGCGCTGCCCGGTGAGCGCGTCGAGATCGGTGGCGGCGATCCGGTACTGCTTGCCGATCCGCACCGCCCGCAGCCGACCCGAGCGGATGTAGCCGCGCACCGTCCGCACGTGTAGGCCGAGCCGGTCGGCGACCTGCTCCACCGAGTACATGTCTTCCGTCATCGTTCCCTACGGTAGCTCGGCTAGGGAACTTTAGGTAATGACGCGGCCTGATTCGTCGACGGCATCAACTCCAAAGGGCCCGCAACAACCCCACCCCGCCCTTGAGACGGCGAGGTCGAGCGCGCCGAGAACGCCGGGTACGCCAAACCAACCGCGCCCGCGCTGTCGGAGCGTTCCAGTACCGTCTGGAAACCATGGACGCGCGGCTCGGCGACGCCATCATCGGGCGGGATCACCCCGCGGGTCTGCTGCGCGCCGAGCTGGACCGGGCCGCCACCAGCCACGGGGGTCTCGTCCTGGTCACCGGGGAGCCCGGCATCGGCAAGACGACCCTCGTCACGTCGGCGGCGCGGCAGGCCCGCCAGCGCGGCGCGCTCGTGCTCGGCGCCGCCTGCTGGGATTCCGACAGCGCTCCCGGCTACTGGCCGTGGGTGCAGGTGCTGCGCGCCCTGCGGCGCTCCGCCGACGACTGGGCGGTCGCACGGCCCGACGCGGAACCAGCCCTCGCGGCCCTGCTCGGCGAGACGGCGAGCACCGACGACCTGCGCAGGCTCGCCGACGGCTGGGCGCCCGAGGACGCCGGCCGGGACGTCGCCGACCAGGAGGCGTTCGCCCTGTACGACGCGGTGACCGCCGCGCTGGTCGCCGTCTCCCAGCGCCGGCCGGTCGTGGTCGTGCTCGACGACCTGCACTGGGCCGACCCGGCCTCGCTGCGGCTGCTCGGGTTCGCCGCCCAGCACACCTGGTTCGAGCGGCTGCTGCTGATCGGCACCTACCGCGACGCCGAGGTCGAGTCAGGCGAACATCCGTTGCGCCCACTGCTCATGCCGCTGGTCGCGAAGTCCACCACGATCACGCTCACCGGCTTGGCCCGTGACGAGGTCGCCGCCCTGATGGCACGGACGGCCGGACGGGAGCCCGACGCAGGCCTGGCCGACGAGGTGCACCGGGCGGTGACCGCCCGGCTGGTGGCCGCCCGAGGTGGCGGCCGGTTCGCCTTCGCTCACGACCTCGTCCGGGAAACCCTCTACGACGGGTTGACCGACGACGACCGGCAGGCCCGGCACGCCGACGTCGTCCGGGCCGTCGACGACCTCCGCGAACTCACCGATCGACTGGTCCCGGCCGACCTCGCCCGCCACGCCTACCTCGCCGGCCCCGCGCTCGACCGCGCCCGGGTGGCCACCCTGCTGGTCGCCGCCGGCCGGGACGCGTTCGCCCGGCTGGCCACCGACGAGGCGGCCGTGCACTTCCGCCGGGCGTTGGAAGTCGTCGAGGACCGGGCGCAACGGGTGCGGATCCTCGTCGAGTTCGGTGAGGCGCAATACCACCACGCCGGCCGGGACGAGGCCGGCCAGCTGCTCACCGAGGCCGCGACGCTGGCCCGCACACTCGACGACCCGGTGCTGCTGGCCCGCGTCGCCCTCATCGTGAACCGCGCCCGCCAGGTCGAGACCGCCGACTCCGTCGAGGCGGCGGAGCTGGTGCGCGAGGCGTACCGGCAACTGATCGGCGAGCCGGACGCCACCGCGTCGGTCGGCACGCTGATCGCCGACCTGATCACCGCCACCGAGACCATCGCCCGGCGAGGGCAGGACGACGAGGCACTCACCTTCAGCCTCTGGGCCCGCCACGACACCACCTGGGGGCTGGGCACCGCGGCGGCCCGTGCCGCGCTGACCACCGAGATCCGGGACGTGGCCCGTCGTACGGGAGACCGGGAAACCGAGCTGTGGGCCACCTCGTTGCGTTGGGTGGCGCTCCTGGAGCTGGGCGACCCCCGATTCGTCGACGAGTTCACCACCTTCGTCACCGCCAACGAGCAGGGCGACCTCGCCCGACACCGGATGGCGGCGGCCGTGGACAGCGGGATCATCGCGGCCTTCCGAGGTGACTTCGCCGAGGCCGACGAGCGGTTCACCGACATCACCGACGTCGCCGACCCGAGCCACGCCGAGTTCGGGTTCATGGGTCATCACCTGCGCTGGTCCCGGCTGGTGCTCCAGGGCCGGTTCGCCGAGGCCGGCACCCTGCTGGACGCGCTGGCCCCCATCGACTACCCCTACCGGGAGCTGCTGCGGGCCATCACCGCCGCCGAAGGCGGCGACGCCGAGACGGCGATCCGGCTGACCGCCGGCATCGAGGCGACCGGCACCCGCTACCCGCGTCCGGTGTCGCCGCTCTGGCTGCGGTTACGCGCGCAGGTCGCCGCCGCGTCCGGTGACCCGCGCCGCTGCGACGACGTGCGGGCCGCGCTCGCCCCGCACCGCGGCCAGTGGGCGGTGGGGCTCTTCGGCTGCGACATCAGCGGTCCCGTCGACCACTGGCTGGCGTTGATCGACGCCGCCCAGGAACGCTGGGACGACGCCATCGCCGGCTTCACGGCCGCCCGTGACTCCGCCGACCGGATGGGCTCCCGGCCCTGGTCGCTCATCGCCCGGGCCGGCCTCGCCAACGCCGTGGCGGGCCGGGGCCACCCGGGCGACGCCGCGACGCTGGCCGAGCTGCGCGCCACCACCGCCCGGGAGGCCACCGCCCTCGGCATGACGCAGGTGCCGCACCGGCTCGCCAACCCGACCCCGGCCGCGGCCCAGGCCAGCCCCGCACGGCAGGCCGTCGCGCCGGCCATCGAGGGGTACGAGTTTCGGCGCGACGGGCCGGTGTGGCAGCTCGCGTACGCCGGTGTCGTGGTGCACCTGCCCGACGCCAAGGGGCTGCACGACCTGCACCTGCTGCTCAGCCGCCCCGGCAGCGACGTGCCGGCGGTCGAGCTGCTCGACCCGGCCGCCGGCCCGGAGCTGGTGGCCGCCCGCCGGATGGGCGGCGACCCGATCCTCGACGACGAGGCGAAGGCCCGCTACCGGCGGCACCTGGCACGCCTCGATGAGGAGATCGACCGGGCCGCCGCACGCGACGACGAGCGGAAGGTGGCCGCACTGGACGCCGAGCGCGGCGCGCTGCTCGACGAGCTGCGCGCCGCGGCGGGGCTGGCCGGCCGGAGCCGCCGGCTGGGCGACGAGGCCGAGCGGGCCCGCAAGACGGTCACCGCGCGGATCAGGGACACGCTGCGCAAGCTCGACGACCGGCACCCGGCCCTCGCAGGCCACCTGCGCGAATCCGTCTCCACCGGCAACACCTGCCGCTACCTGCCCGCCAACCCACCGCACTGGCAGCTCTGAAACCCGCCGACCGGGTCAGCGGCGGTTGTACCGGTACATCGTCAGCGTGCCGAAGACGAGCACGAATCCGGCGCTCCACGCCAGCAGCCACATCATGGCCGACGGGTCCGACGCGCCGTCCATCACCGCACGGACCGCGGCCACCAGCTGGGTGACCGGGTTGACCTTCACGAACGCCTGGAGCCAGCCGGGCATGGTGCTCGGCTCGACGAAGACGTTGCTGAGGAACGTCAACGGGAACAGCACCATCATGCTGACCCCCATCACCGACTTCTCGCTGCGCAGGATCAGCCCGAAGAACGTCCACACCCAGGAGAACGCGAACGAGAAGATCACCAGCAGTCCGATCCCGGCGGCGACTCCGGCGACCCCGCCTCCGGGGCGGAACCCGAGCGCCAGCCCGACGCCCAGGATCACCAGGGCGGCGAGGATGTAGCGCAGCACGTCGCCGAAGATCATGCCGACCAGGGCGGCCGGGCGCCACACGGGCAGCGTGCGGAAGCGGTCGAAGATGCCCTTCTCGATGTCGGTGTTGAGGCCGATACCCGTGTACATGGTGATCATCACGACGCTGGTCACCATGATGCCGGGCAGGAAGAACTGCAGGTAGTCGCGCGGGCTGTCGGCGAGGGCGCCACCGAACAGGTACGTGAACATCAGCACCATGATGATCGGGAACGCGGTCACGTCGAAGAGCTGCTCCGGCACGTGCTTGATCTTCAGCAGGGCCCGCCAGCCGAAGGTCAGCGACGCGCCCAGCGCGCTCGGTCGGGGCGGCCGGGCACCCGGTGCCAGGACGGTCGCCAGCGCCTCGGCGGACGGGACGTAGACCGACGGGGCGCGTTCGGTCGTGGTGGTGGTCGCGTTGCTCATCGGGCTGCCTCCAGCTCGTCGTCGTGCTCGTCGGCCGACACGGCCGGGTGATCGGTCAGGGCCAGGAAGACCTCGTCCAGGCTCGGCTGGCCGAGGGAGAAGTCGTCGACGACGATGCCGGCGCGGGCCAGGTCGCCGAGTGCGCGGGCGGCCTGCGCGCTCGCGTCGAGGTCGCTGCCGGCCTCGCCGACACGCGCGGTCAACGCCACCGGGTCCGCGGGGAGCTGCACCGGCACGTTGAGCGCATCCCGGAGCACCTTCTCCGCCTGGGGCCGCTGACCGGGGTCGCGCAGTCGCAGGTGGACCGTGCCGGAGCCGACCGACGACTTCAACTCGCCCGGGGTGCCCTCCGCGATCACCCGGCCGTGGTCGACGACCGCGATCCGCCCGGCGAGCTGGTCGGCCTCGTCGAGGTACTGGGTGGTCAGCAGCACGGTCGTCCCGTGCGACACCACGGCCCGGACGATCTCCCACACCTGGTTGCGGCTGCGCGGGTCCAGACCGGTCGTCGGCTCGTCGAGGAAGAGCAGGTCGGGCGTGCTGAGGATGCTCGCGGCGATGTCGATGCGCCGCCGCATCCCGCCCGAGTACTTCTTCACCTGCCGGTCGCTCGCCTCGGTCAGACCGAACGCGGCGAGCAGGGCGGCGGCGCGTTCACGGGCGGCCGGCCTGGGCAGGCCGAGGAGGCGGGCGAGGAGCACCAGGTTCTCCGTACCGGTCAGGTCCTCGTCGACCGAGGCGTACTGCCCGGTGAGGCTGACCCGGCTGCGGACCTTGTCGGCCTCGGTGACCACGTCGTGCCCGAAGACCCGGGCGGTGCCGCCGTCGGGGCGCAGCAGCGTCGCGAGCACCCGGACGGCCGTGGTCTTGCCCGCCCCGTTCGGGCCGAGCAGGCCGTAGACGGTGCCGGCGGGGACCTGAAGGTCCATGCCAGCCAACGCCCGGGTCTCCCCGAACGAGCGGGTGAGACCCTCGGCCTCGATGGCCAGGCCGGTGGTGCGTCTATTCATGATCCTTACCTTTCGTCGGGCGTGTTCAGGAGACGTAGGGCCGTGCCGCGCGCCCGTCGCGCAGCGCCAGACCCCACCAGCGCAGCTGGTCGAGCAGGACGCCGGCGTCGTGGCTCAGCTCGTCGGTGCACTGCGGTGTCGGTTCGCCGGCGAGCAGGTCGATACCGACGACGTCGCGCACCGTCATCGCGTGTAACGCGGTGAAGACCGTCCGTAGGTGATCGACCGCGTGCAGGCCGGTGGACCGGCAGCCGTACGACACGAAGCCGACCGGCTTGGCCTGCCACTCGTCGTACGCATAGTCGATCGCCTGTTTCAGGGGTGCCGGGAAGCTGTGGTTGTACTCGGGGGTGACCACGACGAACGCGTCGGCCCGGCCCACCTCGTGCACGAAGGCCTTGATGGACGCGGTCGGCGCGGCCGGGTAGCTGGCCGGGAAGTCGTACTCGCTGAGGTCAACGACCGTCACCGTCAGGTCGTCGTGCCGTTCAGCCTGCTCGACGAACCAGTTGGCGACCCGGTCGCCGGCCCGCCCCTCCCGGGTGCTGCCGACGATCACGGCGATCCGCAACGGTGTCACATCGTCACCTCCTCCCTTCCTGAAGGCGCGAGGTGACGGCCGCCGCCCGCTAGATCGGATCTAGCGGGCGGTGTTTTGGGGCCGCGATGTCGGTGGGATCGGCTTGACTGGGGTCGACGGACGGGGGAATCGGATGGCACAGGCACACATCGAGCCGTGGAGTGAGAGCGATCTCGACCTGCTGCGACAGCTCAACTCACCGGACACCCGCAAGCACACCGGCGGCCCGGAGACCGACGAGCAGGTGCTCGCCCGGCACGACCGGTACGTGCACTTCGCCGACACCGGGCAGGGGTGCATGTTCACCCTGGTGTTGCCGGACGGCGCGCGGGTGGGCAGCGTCGGCTACTGGGCCCGCGAGTGGCGCGACCAGCCGGTGTACGAGCTGGGCTGGGCGGTGCTGCCCGCGTACCGGGGGCAGGGGCTGGCCACCGTCGCGGTGCGCGCGGCGCTCGACGTGGCCCGCGCCCGGCGGGACCGGCGCTACGCGCACGCGTACCCGTCGGTCGACAATTACGCCTCGAACGCGGTCTGCCGCAAGGCCGGGTTCACGCTGCTCGGCGAGACGAGTTTCGAGTACCCGCCGGGGCGGATGATGCGCTCCAACGACTGGCAGCTCGACCTGGCCGCCCCGCCGACCGGGGGCTGAGGTCGGCGGGGCGGTTCACGCCGGTCACCAAGAGCCCGGCCGAGGCTGGGACCGGCGGTACCACCCTGGGTGGTCCTGCCCCGGGCATGCTGGACGCATGACGAGCAGCGGCCTGCGGCGTGACGAGCTGGCGGCGTTCCTGCGTACCCGTCGCGCCCGCCTGCGCCCCGCCGAGGTCGGCCTCCCCGACGGGGTACGTCGGCGCACCCCCGGCCTGCGTCGGCAGGAGGTCGCCCAGCTCGCCGGGATGTCGATCGACTACTACATCCGGCTGGAGCAGGGCCGGGGGCCGCGCCGCGTACCAGGTATTGGCCTGGAACCGTCTGGCCACGTACTTCGTGGGAGATCTCGCGGCCGTGCCGGACGCGGACCGCAACATGATTCGCTGGACGTTCCGCCAGCCGGTGACCGACGCGCACTGGACCGATGCCGACGCACGCCGGTTCGTGCACAGCACGGTGGCGGACCTGCGGGCCGCCTACGGCCGCTACCCGGGCGATCCGGCGATTCGTGAGCTGGTCACCGAGCTGCTGGGCACCTCGCCCCGGTTCGCCCGGCTCTGGGCGGAGCACGACGTCGAGGAACGCCGTCCCATCGTCAACCGGGTGCCGCATCCCGACCTGGGGTCGCTGGAGTTCGAGTGCCGCGTGCTGCTGGTGCCGGAGACCGAGCAGCGGCTGATCGTCTACGTGCCCGCGCCCGACTCGCCGACCCAGGCGGTGTTCCGTCGGCTCGCCGAGCGCGTCGGCACCTGAGCCGTCCGGGGGAGCCGCACCGCAACGAGCGTGATGCCCCACAGTCATCAAGATGACTGTGGGGCATCACGCATTGGAGCGAGCGGTCAGCGGGGGACGTAGGCGAAGGTGTCCGGGTTCGGGCCCTGCCGCCCGGCCTCGCCCTTGTTCAGGTCGGTGATCCGCTCCATCGCCGCGTCGTCCAGCTGGAAGTCGAAGATCCGGGTGTTCTCCTCGATCCGCTTCGGGGTGGTCGACTTCGGGAAGATGATGTCGCCGCGCTGCACGTGCCAGCGCAGCACCACCTGCGCCGGGGTCCGGCCGACCTGCTCGGCGATGTCGACCACCGCCGGGTCGTCCAGCACCTTGCCCTGCGCGATGGGTGACCACGCCTCGGTCAGGATGTTGTGCTCGCGGCCGTACGCGCGAACCTCGTCGTTGGTGAAGTACGGGTGCGCCTCGATCTGGTTGACCGCCGGCACGACGCTCGCCTCGTCGGCGAGCCGCTGCAGGTGCGACACCTGGAAGTTCGACACACCGATCGAGCGGGCGCGGCCGTCGCGCTGGAACTCCTCCAGCACCTTCCACGTCGAGACGTAGTCGCCGTCGTACAGCGTCGGCAGCGGCCAGTGGATCAGGAACAGGTCGATGTAGTCCATCTTGAGCGCCGCGAGCGTCGAGTCGAACGCCTTGCGCGCGTCGTCCGGGCGGTGGAAGCCGTTGTTCAGCTTGCTGGTCACGTACACCGAGGCCCGGTCGAGGCCGGACATGCGCACCGCCTCGCCGACCTCGGCCTCGTTGCCGTACATCTCTGCGGTGTCGATGTGCCGGTAGCCCGTCTCAAGCGCGGTGGTCACCGCCGCGACGGTGTCCTTCGGCTCGATCTGGTACACCCCGAAGCCGAGCTGCGGAATGGTGGTGCCGTCGTTCAGGCTGATGTCGGGAATCGTGTTGGCCACTGCGGCTCCTTCGCTTTTTTCGTTACCTGTTCATCCATACCCGCGCGGGTGGGCGATTCACCGCCCAAATCAAGGTGACGAGCGCAACGGCGGTTCGGTTCACCCTGTCGTGTCGAAGAGCACCGGCCACGGCCGCGCCCCCGCCGCGGAGGGCGGCGCGAGCGGGGTGGGCTCGGCGGCGGCCAGCACCTCGGCGGCGAGCTGCCCGACCATCGGCGCGGCCGGATGCGCCGACCGGTGCGGCCAGGCCGCGGACGTCCGCTTGACCACCGGCGTGTCGGCGATCGGTCGCCACGCGATCCGAGGTTCCCGCCGGGCGACCGTCGCCGGCTCCACGGCCGCCGCGCCGCCGGCCAGCACCAACCCGAACAGGAACTCCGGGTTGCGGGCCGGTCGGACCCGGGCCGGTCGCCAGCCCTGCCGGCGGCACACCGCCAGCAGGTGGTCGTGCCAGCCGGGCGCGGTGGCGCGGGGCGCGGCCACCAGGTCCAGGCCGGCCAGCGCGGCGAGCGGCACCTCCCGGCCGCGGGCCAGCGGCGAGGCGCGCGGCAGCAACACCCCCCAGGGGTACGTCGACCGGTGCGCCGAAGCGCAGCCCGTCGGCCGTCACCGGATGGTGCACCAGACCCACGTCCAGGGTTCGCTCGCCGAGCATCCGTACCTGCTCGGCGGTGGTCAGCTCGTGCAGCTCCACGTCCAGGCCGGGTGCTCGGGTGGTGAGTTCGTCCAGCAGCGCCCGCAGCGAGCGCGGTGAAGGGTGGGGAGGTGCTCGACTTCGGCGACCACACCATCGAGGTGGTCGGCTCGCTGCACAGCCGCAACCCGTCGTACTCGGTGGCGTTCCCCGGGGTGCGGGTGAGCCAGCCGGCGCTGCCCGCGACCATCGAGGACCTGCCGGAGGGGGACACGCTGGGCTACCTGCTGCGGGTCGAGCACGGTCCGTCGGTCTACTTCACCGGCGCCAGCGACGTCGCCGAGCGCAAGCTCACCGGGCTGGCGCCGGACGTGGCGATGGTGGCCATGCAGAGCGCCACCACCACCGGCGACTACCTGCCCCGGCTGCTGGCCGGCCTGGACTACCCGAAGGTCGTGGTGCCGGTGCACTACGACAACTTCGAGACCCCGCTGCGGAACCCGCCGGTCGTCGCGCCGGCCGACCGCGCCCGCCTGGACGACATGATCGCGGCGGTGCGCCGGATCTCACCGCGGAGTCGGGTGCTGGTGCCCGAGTACGAGACCGCGTACCACTTCTGACCGGTGCCGGCGGACGTGGCCGCTGCCGGCTCAGGCGGCGGCCATGTCGGCCAGGGTGCGCACCGACTTCCCGTTGCGGGTGGTGGCCACGACGGCGAGCTTCTTCTCCAGGTACGCGTTGGTGAACTTCGACCGGCCGTAGCCGCCGTCGGGGAAATGCAGGTAGACCTCCCGGCCGGTCACCGTGAACGCCACGTTCTCGCCCCCGGGCACGGTCAGCGCGTCCACTGTGGCCTTCGCCGGAGCGGTCGCGAGGAAGGCCACCAGCAACCTCGTCGGGTCGGCCTCGACCTCGGCGTACGGGTTGCCGCCGGCCACCGCCGCCAGCTCCCGGGCGCTGCGCACCAGCACCGGCACGGTCAGGCCCAGCTCGTCGGTGAGCGCCCGCTCGATCCCGCCGGCCAGCTTCTCGGCGTCACGCACGGTGCTGCCGAACACCACGTTGCCACTCTGCAGGTACGTCCGGACGTCGTCATGCCCGAGGTCGGTGACGATCCGGCGCAGGTCGGCCATCGCGAGCCGGGTGGTGCCGACGTTGACCCCACGCAGCAGGGCGACGTACCGGGTCATGGGCTCCTCCTCGGTGCGGGCCGACCCGCTCAGCGTAGGGCGACCGGCCCGAGATGTGCGGGCTGCCGGGCCGAGCCTCTGACGGCTACCGTCCAGGAATGCGATCCGCGCGCCCGATCGGGCTGCTTCTCTCCGGTGCCGCCGTGCTGCTCTGGGCGGTCGGGATGACGGTGCTGCAACCGTTGACCGAGCCGATCGGCCCCTGGTCGGAGCGGCTGCCGGGCAACAACGCCTACTGGGCACGGGACCTGCGGTTCGTGGCGATCGTCGCGGTGGTGCTCGGGCTGCTGCTGGCCGGTCGGGGGCAGCTGAGGTGGAGCGGCCCGGCGGTGGTGCTCGGTGGTGTGTGGATCGCGGCCGACGTGGCGATCGACCGGTCCGACCCGGCCGGTACGCCGTCGACGGTGCTGCTCGCCGCGGGCGGCTGCGCGGTGCTCGGTGCGCTGGTGGCGGTCCTGTCGTGGCGGGAGCGCGGCGCGCCGCCCAGCACCGACCGGAGGGCGGTGACCGGCACGGCCTGCGTGGCCGGGGTGCTCGCGGTGGTGGCCGCCGGGATCGAGTCACCGACCGACCGGGAGCCGGAGCTGACCCCGGCGGCCTTCGTGACCGGCGTACTCCTGGTCGCCCTGACCGCCGTCGCCGCCCTGGCGGCGGCCCCGGCCCGCACGCGGAGCCGCGGCCTGCTGGCCGCCGGGCTCGGCGCGGTCGCCGTCGCCGGTGTCGCGCTGATCCGGGCGGTCCCGCCCGGCACGCGAATCCTGCCGATGGTCGCCCTCGGCGCGGTGCTGCTCACCGGTGTCACCCTGCTGGCCTGGGACTGGCCGGGAGGCCGGCCGGTCTGGCGGCATCACACCCTGGCGGGTTTCGCCTCGCTGGTCGGGCCGGTGCCGATGCTGCTGGTCGCGGGTGTCGCCATGATGGGGCTGCTGCCGATCGGCCCGACGTTCACCGCGCTGGCCGGCAACAGCCCGATCAACTCCGCCGATTCCGACGTGCTGCTCTCGCTGGCCGGGCTGCTCGCCGGGCTCGGCATGGCGCTGCTGCTGGCCTGGCCGGCCGCGCTCGGCCACCGGCCCGGCCCGCCGAGGTAGCGCGGCTCACTCCACGACCGGCAGGACGACCTCGTTGCGGCGCAGGAACCACGGTTTCCACGGCGGGTCGTAGCGGGCGTACCGGATGGCACCGGTGGGTTGCAGGCCGGCCGCGGTGACCGACCGGCCGAGCACGGTGGCCCGCTGGCCGAACGCCCGCTCGGTCCACCGGCCGGAGAAGCGCACCGCGGCCGCGAGCTGCGGTGGGATCTCCCGGATCCGGACCCGGGGATCCACCGGCTCGGGCAGGGTGGCGGCGGTGAAGGCGGCTGGCATGACGAACTGGATCAGGTACGCGCCCGGCCGCTCACCCTCCTCCTGGACCACCGGTACGGTCATCGCGATCCTCGTCGTCCCGGGGGCCGCCCGCGTCACCGGGGTGGTCGTCCCGATCGGCTGGCGGACCCGGTTGGCGCCGCCGATGTAGCCGGCCAGGGGTCGCAGCGCCTCGATCGGCGCCCGGATGAACGACGACTGGACCCGTACCTCGGCGACCAGGTGGGCCGGATAACGGCGTAGCTCGAAGCCGGGGTGTCGGGACACCACCCGGTACGGCTGCTGTTCGGTCATCGCGCGCTCCCAGGATCTCTGGGACGAACGCTACCGCCCTCCGGGCTCCCGCTCGGCCGAAGTCGGCCGGCCCGACCTCGGGGTGACGGCCCGCCAGTACTGTCGTTTGCCCTCGTCGCGCAGCACCACCCCGATGCGGCCGAGTTCGCGGCGCAGCTCCCTCGCGTCGTCGCGGCGGTCCCGTCCGAGTGCCCGCTCGCGGGCCCGCAGCAGGGCGTCCGCGCCGGCGGGCAACCCGGGCAGGTCGGGCACCCAGAGTCGGTACGCCGACCGGTGCGGGTCGGCGTCCGCCCAGCCCCAGCCGTGGGTGCGGAACGCCGCCGCGAGCTGGGCGGTCGGCAGGTCCGTCGATTCCCGGGCCAGTTCCGCGTCGTCGGCGTCGAGCAGAACCAGGTGCTTGTCGTCGACGAAGACGACCCGGGTCTCCGCCCGTGCGACGCTCCGGTCGCTGCCGGCGCGGCGCAGCCGGACCTGCGCCGCGTCGACGGTGACGATCAGCCGCTCGGCGGTGCCGATCGCGCCGACGACCAGACCGCCCAGGACGCCCACCGCGGTCGTGCCGATGGTGGCCTGCGGCTCGGGCAGCCGGTCCAGCAGCGTGATGAAATCCTGGAACGGCACCCAGGGCAGGCCGGCGAGCCAGCCCGTCGTGGCCGCGAGGAGCCATCCGGCGCCGGCGCCGAGCAGCGGGAAGCCGCCCCACAGGACCGCCAGTTCCAGCGGCCCGCCGGTGACCACGGTGCGTGGGCCGTAGCCGTCGCCGGCCATGCTCAGGACACCTCGCGACGGAGCGTCCGGACCAGACCAGCGGCCATCGGCAGGACCAGCCAGACCAGCAGCGACACGGCCAGTCGGCCCCACTGCCCGCCGGTGAGGTGGTCGGTGAAGAGCGGTTCCATGGTCCGGCTGGTGTCCAGCCAGCCGGCCGGGCCGCGCAGCGGGCGTACCAGTTCGCTGAGCACCGACCAGAGGGTGGGCAGCAGCAGGTAGCC
Source organism: Micromonospora sp. ALFpr18c (assembly GCF_008868155.1). Lineage (GTDB taxonomy): Bacteria > Actinomycetota > Actinomycetes > Mycobacteriales > Micromonosporaceae > Micromonospora. The sequence continues at coordinate 72,918 of NZ_WBKR01000001.1, read as the reverse complement.
GACGATGGCCAGCGGCGGGTTCAGCAGGAGCAGGCCGAAGGCGGCGCCCATCAGCACGTTGGCCACCTGGAAGATGACCGCGTTGCCGATCAGGGCGGCCTCGACCCGCCAGGTGCCGGCGCCGCCGGTGGCACCGGCGACCAGCGTCCCGGCGGCGGCGATGGCCAGGCTGGCCAGCACCGAGGCGAGCGCGGTCAGCACCACGGCGATCAGCTTCGCGGCCACGACGCGTTCCCGGCGGGGCACCAGCGCGTACGTGGTGAGGGCGGTGCGTTGCGACCACTCGCTGGTGATCGACAGGATGCCGAGCACCGGCAGCAGCACCCCGACCGGCAGCAGCGAGGGCGTGAAGAAGTTGACGAACGTCTGGTCGGCGTCCTTCGCGTAGATCAACTGAAGGGTGACGATCGCGGCGGCGATCAGGCCGATGGTGATCAGCAGCCAGCGGCCGGCCCGGGTGTCGACGAGCTTGCGCAGCTCCACGACGGTGAGCCGGACCAGCGACGGCCGGTCTGCCGGGGCGTGCTGCCGGGGCGCGACGGCGCCGGCGGCGGGCGCGGTGGTGGTGGTCATCGGACGGCCTCCTTGGTGGATTCGCCGGCGGTCAGGGTGAGGAAGAGCTGTTCGAGGCCACCGCTGCCGGCGGGCCGCAGCTCGGCCAGCGCGACGCCGGCGTCCGCGGCGGCCTGGCCGACCGTCTCGGCGTCGGCCTGCACGAGCAGGCCGTCGGTGCCGTCGGCGGCGCTGAGGTTGGCCGCGTCCAACGCCCGACGCAGCGCCGCGCCGTCGCGCGCCCGCACGAGCGTGCCGCCACCGGCGAGCAGTTCGTTCTTGTCGCCCTGGGCCACGATCCGGCCGCCCCCGATCACCACCAGCCGGTCCGCGACCGCCTCCACCTCGCGTAGCAGGTGGGAGGAGAGCAGCACGGTGCCGCCCCGGTCGGCGAAGTCGCGCAGCAGCCCGCGCATCCAGAAGATGCCCTCCGGGTCCAGGCCGTTGGCCGGCTCGTCGAGGATCAGCACCCGGGGGTCGCCGAGCAGCGCCTGGGCCAGGCCGAGCCGCTGGCGCATGCCCAGTGAGTACGCCCGTACCCGCCGCTTGGCGGCCACCGCGTTCAACCCGACCAGGTCGAGCTTCGCGGCGACCTCGCGCCGGTCCAGACCCATGGTGTACGCGGACAGCGTCAACGCCTCGCGGCCGGTGCGCCCGGCGTGCTGGGCGGAGGCGTCCAGCAGCACCCCGACCTCCCGTCCCGGGTTGGGCAGCTCCCGGTAGGGGCGGCCGGCGACGGTGGCGCGACCGGCGGTCGGCGCGGTGAGCCCGGTGATCATCCGCATGGTGGTGGACTTGCCGGCGCCGTTGGGGCCGAGGAAGCCGGTGACGGTGCCCGGCTCGCAGTGGAAGGACACGTCGTTGACGGCCGGATGTGGCCCGTACCGCTTGGTGAGGTTCTCCACGGTGATCATGCGGTCGAGCGTGCCCGCGCCGCCCGGCCATCCGCAGCGGCCGCCGGTCGGTGCCGCACCGACCTTGGTCGACCGCGGGGTCTCGACTTTGGTAGCTGGTTGTCGGCGCCCGTGCTGCCTAGCATGGGCGCGTGACCAGCGTCGCCGTCCCGGAGCACCCCTGGCTGCTGCCAGGGGAGCTGGCCGTGCCGGTCGACCGTGCGCGTACCCATCCGCGTCGCACCACCCGCGACTGGATCGTGGACGGCCTGGCGTTCCTGCTCGGGCTGCTCTGGGTGCTGTTCGTCACCGTCGACAGCCTGTCGCCGGCTCCCGAGACGGCGATCCCGCTGCCGCACGACTGGATGGTCGGCGCGGACGCGCTGCTCGGGCTGGCCTGCTGCGGGCTGCTCTGGCTGCGCCGACGGTGGCCGCTCGGGCTGGCGGTGGCCACCCTGCCGCTCACCCTCTTCTCGTTGGCCGCCGCCGTCCCGCTGCTGATCATGTACTTCACCGTGGTGGTGCACCGGCGGACCGCCGTCGCGATCGCGATCACCGGTGTCGGCCTCCTCACCAACCTGGTCTTCAGTTGGCTGCGCCCGGACCCGGCATGGCCGTACTGGGCCACCGTGTCGTGGGGTGTGGTGATCACCCTCTCGGTGCTGGCCTGGGGGATGTTCGTCCGGGCCCGCCGGCAGTTGATCGTGTCGCTGCGGGAGCGCGCCGAGCGGGCCGAGGCGGAGCAGCAGCTCCGGGTCGCCCAGGCCCGCCACCTCGAACGCACCCGCATCGCCCGGGAGATGCACGACGTGCTGGCCCACCGGATCTCGCTGCTCAGCCTGCACGCCGGCGCGTTGGAGTTCCGCCCGGACGCTCCGCCGGACGAGGTGGCCCGAGCCGCCGGGGTGATCCGGGGCAGCGCCCACGCCGCTCTGCAGGACCTGCGTGAGGTCATCGGGGTGCTCCGGGCCGAGGGCGGCGGCGACGCCCCGGAACCGCCGCAGCCCACCCTCGCCGACCTGCCGGCCCTGATCGCCGAGTCGCGGGCGGCCGGGGTGCGGGTGAACGTGAACGACGGCGTCGTCGCGCCGCAGGACGTGCCCGCCGCGCTGGGCCGGGCCGCGTACCGGATCGTGCAGGAGGGGTTGACCAACGCCCGCAAGCACGCGGCCGGGGCGGTGGTCACGGTGGACCTGGCCGGTGGGCCGGGCACCGGGCTGACCGTGGCGATCTGCAACCGGTGGCCGGTGGGCGCACCGGCCGGCGACACCCTCCCGGGGGCCGGCACCGGCCTGGTCGGTATCACCGAGCGGGTCACCCTCGCGGGCGGCCGGGTGGCGTACGGCCGCGACGACGCGGGCGACTTCCGGCTGGCCGCGTCGCTGCCGTGGCCGGCGTGACCGGGCCGTCCGGCGGGCCTTCCGGCGTGGCCGGGCCCTCCGGCCCGGCGGGGGAACCGGTCGCGTCGCCGGTGCGGGTGCTGATCGTCGACGACGACGCACTGGTCCGCGCCGGGCTCTCGATGATCCTCGGCGGCCTGCCGGACCTGACCGTGGTGGGCGAGGCGGCCGACGGCGCTGAGGTGCCCACCGCGGTCGACGCGTACGCCCCGGACGTGGTGCTGATGGACATCCGGATGCCACGGGTCGACGGGTTGACCGCCACCGAGGCGCTGCGCGCCCAGCCGCACCCACCGGAGGTGCTGGTGTTGACCACCTTCGACGCCGACGAGCAGGTGTTACGGGCGCTGCGTGCCGGCGCCGCCGGGTTCCTGCTCAAGGACACTCCGCCGGCGGAGATCGTGCACGCGGTACGTCGGGTGGCCGCCGGTGAGGCGACGCTGTCCCCGTCGGTGACCCGGAAGCTGATCGCCCACGTGACCGCCCCCGGCACCCCGGCCGGTCCCGACCCGCGCCGCGAGCGTGCCTCGCGGCTGCTCAGCGGGCTCAGCGAGCGGGAGCGGCAGGTCGCGGTCGCGCTGGGTCGGGGCCGTACCAACGCCGAGATCGCGGGGGAGTTGTTCATGAGCGTGGCGACCGTGAAGGCGTACGTCTCGCGGCTGTTGACCCGCCTCGACCTCAACAACCGGGTCCAGGTGGCCCTGCTCGTCCACGACGCCGGCCTCGTCTGAGCAACCTCATCCGTGTCATTCCGCTGCGGAGGATCTGCTTACCGCGTAGGGGAATTGAACTTTCGTCCGGTGCCGGCCGTACCTATGGCAGAGGATGTCGGTGCGGTGGGTCCGCCGTACCGCTGCCGAACTGCGGGAGGCCTGCCGTGCGAGTTGGTGAGCAGTCGACGGATCCCATCGATCAGGTACTGGGTGAGGTGCCGGTGCCGGCACCGCTGACGCCCGAGGATGTTCGGCTCGCGGTCCGGGCGGTGGTGGTGCACACCGCCGAGGAGTGGCCGACCGGGCCGCTGTGCCGCAACGACGGCGCCTCCTACCCGTGCCGCCTGCACCGCTGGGGGCGGCGGGTGCTGGAGACGCACGGGCTCAACGAGCGGCAGATCGAGGCGTTGATCCGGCACGGCAACCCGTTCGTGCACGTACCCTTCCCGTTCACGGCGACCGGGCCGTCGCGGCAGCAGGCCGCGCGGGTCGTCCCGCCCGGGGTACGACCGACCGCTGCTGGCCGGCCGGTGACTCCCCCCGTCACCGCGCCGCGCTGGCCCCGGGCGAGCTGAGCGCGGCACCCCTCCGCCCGCCCGACCCGGGGCACACGACGTCGGCCCGCCGCGAAGATTCCCCCTCCGCGTCGGGCCGACGTCGCTCCGGCCGATCAGCTCAGTTGCCGACGCCGCAGTCCGGCGCGGACCAACTCGTGGTGTTCGAGCTGCGGTCGCTGTTGTTCTCCCGCCGCGAGTCGACGTGCACGTGATCGTCGTGGTCGGGGTAGCCCGGCCCGTAGATGCCGCTGAAGCCGTTGTTGCGGGCACCGCGGGCGACCTGGCACAGCGACGACGTCCGCGAGGTGACGTCGGCCGCGTTGCCGTAGAGGTGCTGACTGTCCGACACCCCGCCGACCTGGTCGTTGCAGGTGCGGCTACGGAATCCGCTGGACACGTTGAGAGGCTTGTCGCCGAGGCTCTTGCGCAGCGCCTCCAGCTTCCACATGGTGCGCAGCGCGTTCTGCTTGGTCTGGGCCGCCGACAGGGGGCCGCCGCTCCACCCGCTTGCGCCGCACCCGTTGTCCAGCTCGCTGTAGCTGAAGTGGGCGGGCGTGCAGTCGTTGTCCTGTAGCTGGTACAGCTTGGTGAAGGTCTGGGGGCCGGCGATCCCGTCGGCGCGTAGCCCGTACGCCTGCTGGAACCGTTTGACCGCGGCGGCGGTCTTGGGTCCGTAGCGGCCGTCGTTCTCCACGATGTCCCGGTAGCCGGCCCAGCCGGCGACCCGGATCTGCAGCTGGCGGACGTCGTCGCCCGAGCGCCCCTGGGTCAGGGTGCGGTTCCACGTGTAGCAGCCGTCCGCATGCGCCGCCGGCGCGGCGACCACCGCGGCGATCGCTGCCCCGGGCAGCGCCAGGGCGAATGCGACGGCGGCTCGCTTCCAGGTGTTTACGCGCACAGAAGTCCTCCCGATAGGAGAGCGAATGGGGTGGCTTCGGGACATCGACCGAGGCGTCCCGCGATTTCCACCCTCGCACTGATCGCGGCGGTTGGCGGCAATTAACGAGAATTGTCCTCACGAACCGTGATCCCTGGGCCTTGGCTGTGAATTCGGCTGATTTGCGAAACAGCCATTTACTCCCGATCACCCCTGAGTTGACCAAGTGCCACCGAACGTCACAATCGACCCCACCGAGGGTGATGTTCCTCGGCGTCCGGCGCGCGGTACCGTCAGCGCGGGCGGTGGACTGGCGGAGGTGCACGTGGCACGCGGTGGTGTCTTCTGTGTCGAGGGTCAGTGGCACCGCGACCTCAACGAGCGGGGCTCGGTGCTGCCCACCCTCGAGTTGCTGGAGCGGCTCGGCAAGATCCGCTTCATCCACAAGGACGCGGCCACCCGCGACGAGCTGTTCTACTTCCTGGACCGGTGGCTGCTCAAGCAGTACGCGGACCACCGCGTCGGCTTCTTCGCCATGCACGGCGAGCCGAGCCGACTCTGCCTCACCGACTGGCAGTCGGTGGAGTTGAGCGAGGTCGCCGATCTGATGGCCGGCCGGTGCGAGGGACGCCGACTCTATTTCGGCAGCTGTTCCGTGCTGCGCGCCTCGGACGCTGTGCTGCGCGAGTTCCTGGACGTCACCGGAGCCGCTCTGATCTGCGGTTTCACCCGAGAAGTGGACTGGGTCGAATCGGCGGCCTTCGAAACCGTGCTCCTCGACGTGCTGGCCAACGGGCAACGACACAATGCCGCCGAGCTGCGGATGGGCTCGGCCCACTGGGCGCCGCTCGCCTCGTACCTCGGCTTCCGGGTGATCTACGCCAACGGCCGGGCCTGGCGCCCGTCCGGCCGCCCCCGGGTGCCCACCCAGGCCGTGCACCGCACGGCGGCCCCGCCCCGCTGACCCGTCGCCGTCGCCCTGCCGCCACCTCGGCGCCGTCAGCCTGGTAGGAACGAGGAATGGCGCGCAGCATCGCGAAGAACACCCGGGTCGACCGGGACACCCTGCTCGACTTCCTCCGTCCGCGACACCGCGTCGTGCTGATGACCACCCGGGCCGACGGCCGCCCGCAGTCGTCCCCGGTCTCCGCCGGCATCGACGAGCAGGGTCGGCTGGTCGTCTCCACCTACCCCGAGCGGGCCAAGGTGACGAACATCCGCCGCGACCCCCGGGTGTCGGCCTGCGTGCTCAGCGACGACTGGAACGGCCCCTGGGTGCAGATCGACGGCACCGCCGAGGTGCTGGACCTGCCCGAGGCACTGGAGCCGCTCGTCGACTACTTCCGCAGCATCTCCGGTGAGCACCCGGACTGGGACGACTACCGCGCGGCGATGGTGCGCCAGGGCAAGTCGCTGATCCGGGTCACCATCGACTCGTGGGGGCCGATCGCCACCGGCGGCTTCCCCGCCCGCCTCGCCGACTGACCGCTGCCGGTCAGTCGACCAGGGCGGAGTAGACGAGCTGGCGCAGGTGCGAGCGCAGCGGGTACGTGCTCGACGGCATCAGCTGGGTGAACAGCAGCGCGGTGACCTCCTCGGCCGGGTCCACCCAGAACGCGGTGCTGGCCACTCCACCCCAGTAGTACTCGCCGACGCTGCTCGGGACCCGGCTGGGGATCGGGTCGCCGGTGACCGCGAAGCCGAGCCCGAAGCCGATCCCGTCCAGGGTCGTCTCGGCGAAGCCGCCGGTGGACAGGGTGCCCAGGTCCTGTCCGCCGGGCAGGTGGTTGCGGGTCATGAACCGCACCGTGCGTGACCCGAGCAGGCGGACCCCGTCCAGCTCGCCGCCGCGCAGCAGCATAGAGGTGAAGCGGTGGTAGTCGGCGGCGCTGGAGATCAGACCACCGCCGCCGGAGAGCAGGCCGGGCTTGCGGTACGCGAGCGCGCCGAGGCTGTCGTGGCGGACCGCCTGACCGCTGCGGGGGTTCGGTACGTAGAGCGCGGCCAGCCGGTCCGCCTCGTCGCCGTCCACCCACCACCGGGCGTCGGTCATGCCGAGCGGGCCGAAGATCCGGTCGGCGAAGAACGCGTCGAGACTCTGCCCGGAGATCACCTCGACCAGCCGACCGAGCACGTCGGTGGCGACCGAGTAGCCCCAGGCGGTGCCCGGCTGGAACAGCAGCGGCAGCGCACCGAAGGCCGCGCAGGCGCCCGCCAGGTCGACGTCCGCCGGCGGGTACAGGTCGTATCCGGCGGCCCGGTACAGCCCGTCGACCACCGAGGTCTGCATGAAGCCGTACGTCAGGCCGGCGGTGTGGGTGAGCAGGTGCCAGACTCGGATCGGCTCGACCGCCGGCACGGTGTACGGCTTGAGCGTCGAACCCTTGGAATAGACCCGCAGGTCGGCGAACTCCGGCAGCCAGCGGCTGATCTCGTCGGTCAGCTCGAACCGGCCCTCCTCCCACAGCATCATCGCCGCGACCGAGGTGACCGGCTTGGTCATCGAGTAGATCCGCCAGAGCGTGTCGGCCTCGACCGGGGCACCCGACTCCCGGTCCCGCAGCCCGTACGTCGAGGAGTGCGCGACCTCGCCGCGGCGGGTGACCACCACCTGCCAGCCGGCCAGCCGGCCGTCGTCGACGTACCGGCCGAAGTGCTCGTCGATGCGCGCCAACCGCGCCGGGTCGAAACCGAGCTGATCCGGGTCCATGCTCCGAGCGACACTCACGTCGCCGAACCTACTAGCCGGTACGCCCGCACCGGAAGGGGGCAGCCTTCAGCCTGCCCGTCCACGGGCTGTCGGTGGCCGCCACTAGCCTGACCGGATGCCGGAGCGGATCTGCGCGGCGTCCGCTTCACCGACGTCCGGATGCGCGAGGCCGACCTGACCGGGGCCAACCTCACCGGTGCCACGGTGACCGGCGTCGACCTCTCCGGCGCGCAGCTGCACCACAGCCGGCTGGGCGGTGCCGACCTGCGTCGCAGCGACCTGACGGCGCTCGACCCCACGACTGTCGAGCGGGTCAGTGCCATCGTCGACGCCGATCAGGCGGTGCTCATCACGCAGGCGCTCGGCTTCCGGATCGGCTGAGGCGGGGCCGCGCGGGCGGGCCGCCGGGCGCGGCCCGGTTGTCCGATACCGTCCGGTTCCGGACTGGACAGGTCCGCCGGTCCGGATCTAGCGTGTCGTCCACGCCGGTGCAAACGTCAAACGGCCCACAGTGGATGGTGCGATCCGCGACGGTCGATGGTGGCCGGGCGGTGGAGGTGGAGGGTCGGTGGCGGACGAAGACCGCGTGCGGGCGGATTCCCGGGCCGGAGGCGAGCAGTCCGACGTGCCGGCATCGCACCGATGGCGGGCCGTCACCGCCGGGCAGACCCGCAGCACACTGCGCCGAATCGCCCGCGCCCGGCAGCGCCGACGCTGGGCGGTGGAGGGGCTGGCCGTCCTCGCCTGCCTAGCGGCGCTGGGCACGTACCTGGCCACCCGGTCCGGCCCGGAGCCCGGCGACGGCCTGGCGGGTCGCTCGGGCGTGCCCGCCGGGGCCACCCGACCCTCCGGCTTCCCCGCGGCCGAGGGACGCACCGGCGACGTCGGGCCGGCGACGCCCGGCCTGCGCCCCCGCCAGCGTCCACCGTCGCCCGACCCGACGCCGTCGGCCAGCGCGCCCGCGGCCCCGCCACCGTCGACGGCGCCCACCCTGTCGGTGAGCCGGGCCGAGGCTCCCGGCGAGATCGATCTCACCGCCGTGGGCAGCCGGGACTGGATGCACTGGGGGTTGCACGGCGGCACGTCGACGGTCCGCAAACGCGGCGGATCCGGGGAGATCGTCGACGGGGGAGGCAAGGGTGCCAGGGTCGGCTGGGACGGCAACCAGGAACTCGTCAGCTGGCGCGACGGCACGCCCGAGCGGTCGGAGAGCGACAGCTCGAACGGTGTCTACACCTGCGGTGCCGGCAACGGCTTCAGCCTCGCGATCGCCGGCAGCGGTGAACCACGCACCGTCCAGGTCTACGCCGGGACCTGGATGGCACGGGGTCGGCTGGACGCGTGGCTGTCCACCGGTGGGCCGGTGAGCAAGGTGCGGTTGGAGGACCCGTACACCAGCCAGAGCGCCCAGTTCACCATCCGTTTCCAGCTGCCGAAGGGTGCCCGGCTGCTGTTGAGCTGGACGGTGGAGAGGTCCTTCACCCCGCACTGCGGCAACGTTGGCCTCCAGGCCGTGGCGGTGCGCTGACCGACTGCTCCGCGGGACAGTTTGTCCGTCGCGTACCGTCGATGGCGTCGTAACTTTCTGCTGTCCCCGTGCAACCATCCATTGTGGAGGCAGCGCAGATGAGCAGCAGTACCGCGCACCGCGTCCGTCCCGCCGCCCCGTCCGGCGCCGGCGAAGCGTCCGGGGAGGTGCTCCGCGACATCCCCCTGCCGCCGTACGTCACTGTGGAGGACGCCCAGTTCGCGGTACGGGCGGTGGTGGTGCACGCGCCCCGGCGGTGGTCCGGTGGCGTGGTCTGCCGCAACGACGCCAGCCCACACCCGTGCCGGCTGCACCGCTGGGGCACCCGCGTGCTGGCGTTGCGCGGGCTGCGGGCCGCTGAGATCGCCGCGCTCATCGAGCGCGGCGATCCCACGGCTGTCGTCCGTCCACCCGACCGCCCGGCCTGAGCGTCCCGCCGGCCGCGGGGGCGGTCAGCAGGTGATCGGCTTGATCCAGGAGCACTCCACGCCCTCCGGCGTCCGCGGCGTCTCCGGTACCGCCGGGGCTGCCATCCGGGCCGTGGTCGTCGCGCCCTCGCGGTAGCCGGCCAGCGTCACCGCGATCTGGTCCTCCAACGCCTTGACCGACGCGGTCAGGTAGTTGTTGAGCAGGATGGAGAACGCCAGCAGGTGGCCATCGGCGCTGGTGACGTAGCCGGACAGCCCGGACACGCCGGTCAGGCTGCCGGTCTTGGCGTGCACGTTGCCCGCCGCCGGGGTGCCGGCCATCCGGCTGCGCAACGTGCCACCGACGAACCGTTCCGGCTGTCCGGCGATGGGCAGCGCCTCGTACCAGGTGGCGAACCAGGGTTCGGCCCGGACGGCGGCCAGCAGGTCGACGAACTCCGCCGCCGGCACCAGGTTGCGTCGGGACAGGCCGGAGCCGTCGCGTTGGCGCAGCGAGCCGGTGTCCATGCCGGTGTCGGCGACGTACTCGCTGATCGCGGTGATGCCGGCGGACCAGGTGCCCGAGCCGGACAGCACCCGGCCGATCTCCTTGGTCAACACCTCGGCATGCCCGTTGTTGGAGAGCTTGAGGAACGGCGTCATCAACTCGCCCAGGCTCATCGAGTCGTGCCGGGCCACCGGGTGGGCCGCCTCCGGGGTGGGCTGACCGAGCACGGTCCGGCCGAGCACCCTTACGCCGTGTCGTTTCAGGGCCGCGCGGAACACGTCGGCCGCGTAGCCGGTGGGTTCCCAGACCGTCACCCAGTCACTGGCCGGGTCGTCACCGAGCGCGATCTGGCCGGTCACCACGACCGTGTTGCCGCCGTGCTCGCGCTCGATCGAGATCGAGGTCTCGCCCTCGGCGACCGTCTCGGCGCGGTTGTCGATGCGGACGTACCCGGTGGCCGGGGTGGTGCTGACCACCGCCGGGGCGCCGGCCCGGGCGGCCGGCGCGGCGTTCACGATCACGGTGCCCGCGTCGTAGTCGGTGTCCGGCGCGACGCTCAGCGCGGAGACCTGCGCGGCGTAGTAGTAGGGCTCGTCGTCCCAGGTCCAGTCGGGGCCGAGGCGGGTGCGGTCGTAACGGGTGTCATCGGCGATCAGGTTGCCGGTCACGACCCGTACGCCGTCGGCGGCCACCTGCGCGGCGAGCGCGTCGTAGTCGGCCGCGAGCATGGTCGGGTCGCCGCCGCCGCGCAGGTAGAGGTTGCCGGAGAGCAGGCCGGCGCGACGCGTGCCGGTGGTCCGTACGTCGGTGGTGAAGTGGTGCCCGGGGCTGAGCAGCGCGAGCGCCGCGGTCGAGGTCAGCAGCTTGGTGTTGGAGGCCGGGATCAGCCGCCGCTCCCCGTTGCGGTCGTAGAGGGTCTGGCCCGTGCTGGTGTCGACCACGACCACGGACGCCTGCGCGCCACCCAGTCGGGTGTCGGCGAGGATCGTGTCGATGGTGGCGCGAAGTTGGGTCGTCGCGGGGGTCGGCGACTCGGCGGTGGCGCCGGGCGCGCCGGCGGTGGCCGCGGTGGCGACCAGCGCGAGCAGCGCGAGCGCCCGAGGAAAGAGACGGCGATGCATGGGCTGATGCTGCCACGAAGGTATTCGCCGGAAAAGGGCCTCTGGCGAAGGTTATTGCCGACCGTGTCTACGTCGGCCGTCCGACGGACCGGTCGTGCCCGCCCCAGTAGTGCCGCTGCGCACCCATGATCAACGGTGCCACCAGTGCGGCGATCGCCCCGCCGAGCAGGGGAAAGACGATGAACAGCCAGAGTTGGCGCAGGGCGACGCCGCCCTCGAAGACGGCCGGGCCGAAGGCGCGGGCGGGGTTGACCGCCGCGCCGGTGAGCGTCACGCCGACCAGCTGGGTGGCGGCCAGGGCCAGACCGATGGCCACGCCGGCGACGCCCGGATCTTCGCTGCGGCTGGTCACCACCAGGACGACCAGGACGAAGAGGAACGTCAGGATGAGTTCCAGTACGGCCGCTCCGCCCCGGTTGATGTGCGCGCCGTACCCGTTCGCGCCGAGCGCGCCGGTCTGGTCCGCCACCTCGCCCCAGCGGGTCAGTGCCCAGAGCGCGAAGCCGGCCACCGTCGCGCCGGCGAACTGGGCGATCCAGTACGCCACCGCGCCGATCACCGTGATCTTGCCGGAGAGCAGGACGCCGAGCGTGACGGCCGGATTGACGTGGCTGCCGGACAACGGGCCGATCGTGTACACCAGGGCCAGCATGACGAAGCCGAAGGCCAGCGCGACCACCACCACGCCGCCCTGCACGCGTGCCGCGACGGCGGAACCGACGCCGAAGAACACCAGCAGCAGAGTGCCGAGGAACTCGGCAGCTGCGCGACGGGAATCTTCCATTTCCCCAGCGTAAGGACAATCTGGGCAGGCTGGGCGGGATTGCTGGTCTGTGATCGACGCGACGACCGATGCCGGGCAGAGCGGGCCGCCGCCCGGCGTTGCACCCGGGCGTGGACACCCACTGCGCCGACGTCGTGGTCATCGGTGCCGGCCAGGCCGGCCTGAGCGCCGCGTACCACCTGCGCCGCACCGGCTTCGCCCCGGGCAGCGGCTACGTCATCCTCGACGGTGACGACGGCCCGGGTGGGGCCTGGCAGCACCGCTGGCCGACGCTCGTCTTCGACCGGGTGCACGGCTTCCACGACCTGCCCGGAATGCCGTTCCCCACCGTCGACCCGCGGCGTCCGGCGGCCGAGCAGGTCAGCGCCTACTTCGCCGCGTACGAGAGGGCATTCGACCTGCCGGTACGCCGGCCCGTGCGGGTCCGCGCGGTGCACTCCCGTCCGGACGGCTGGCTGGACGTCGACACCGACCGCGACCGGTGGACGACGCGCGCACTCATCAATGCCACCGGCACCTGGACCAGGCCGTTCTGGCCGCACTACCCCGGCCGGTCGTCGTTTCGCGGGCGACAGCTGCACACCGCCGACTACCGGGGGCCGGGCGAGTTCGCCGGCCTGCGGGTGGTGGTGGTCGGCGGCGGCACGTCGGCCGTGCAGTTGCTCGGCGAGGTCTCCACCGTCGCGGCGGCCACCACCTGGGTGACCCGTCGACCGCCGGTGTTCCGCGATGAGGAGTTCGGCCCGGAGCTGGGCCGGGCCGCCGTGGCCCGGGTGGACGAGGCGGTACGGGCCGGGCGCCCACCGGGCAGCGTGGTGGGGGTGACCGGGCTGCCGGTCACTCCCGAGGTGCGTCGGCTCCGCGAGCGTGGCGTACTCGACCGACTACCCATGTTCGACCGGATCACGCCCGACGGGATCGCCTGGTCCGACGGCCGGTCCGTGCCGGCGGACGTGATCCTCTGGTGCACCGGCTTCCGCGCGGCCCTCGACCATCTCGCACCCCTGGGGCTGCGCGCACCGGGCGGCGGAATCAGGATGGACGGCACCCGGGTGGTCGCCGACCCGCGGCTCCACCTCGTCGGGTACGGCCCCTCGGCGAGCACCATCGGCGCCAACCGGGCCGGCCGCGCGGCGGTCAACGAGATCCGCGCGTTGCTCGCCCCCGCCGCCGCACTCGACTGATCCCGCTCTATTTGACGGATGGCCTGGTAGCGGGCACCGTTGGCCAGGACGGGGCCTGTCAGCTGCCCCGATGCCGCGATGCGACGGCGACGATTGTCGTCGTGCAGGTCGCCTCCCACGTGTGCTCGTACGCGGACCGACTGTCCGGTCTGCGCGGTGACCGACCGCGAGCCGAGATTCCACGAGGAGTTCCGCCAATGCTCACCATGACCGACAACGCCGTGCTCGTCATCCGTGACCTCGCCAACCAACAGGACGTCGCCGAGGACGGCGGGGTGCGGATCGCCGCCGACGCCGAGGCCGGGTCGCTCACCGTGGAACTGGTGCCCGAGCCGGAGCAGGGCGACCGGGTGGTCGACAACCAGGGTGCCCGGATCTTCCTCGACGCGGATGCCGCCGAGTTGCTCGGCGACGCCTCCGTGGATGCCACCGTCGACGACGAGGGCATCATCCAGTTCGGCTTCACCGAGCGGCAGTAGGGCGGGCTCAGCCAGTCCGGCGGGTCGCTCCGCCGTGCGGCCGACCTCGCTGCGGCGAATCCGGTCGGTGCCGGAACCCGGTGTCACCGACCGGGCGCAGCAGGGCGGTCAGCACGTGCGCCAGATGATGCGACGTGCTCCACGCCGCCCAGTTGGCGGCCGATCCGGCGCCGGCTCCGCGCCGGGCCCGACGCAGCAACTCGTGGTCGCCCCAGGAGAAGGCCGCGCCGGCGCTCGGCCAGTGCGGCGCCGACACCAGGGTGCGGCACAGGTCGGCGAACCGCCCGTCACCCCGCCCGCCCCGGCGTGACCAGCGGTAGACCCACCAGTCGCCGTCGGCCGTGTACCGAACGGTGGGCAGCCGGTCGCCGGCCTCGCCGGTGCCCGGCACGGCCGGCCCGACGCCGTAGTCGCCGTAGCCGACCCCGGTGTCGGTCAGCCGCTGCCAGAGCTGCCAGTCCCAGCGGTCCAGCCGGACCGGCTCGTCGGTGGGCAGGCGGGACGGCGTCGGCGGCATCCCGCCCGCAGCCACCGTCACCGATCGCCAGGCGTGCCGGCGTGCCCACTCCAACAGCCGGCGTACCCGGGCCTCGGCGAGGCGTACGTCCGCCCGGCAGCACACGTCTCCCGCGTCCACCAGCAGGTCGCACTCGTCCGGCGCCAACCCGGTGAGCCGCCAGATCCGCTCCACGGAGGCGGTGCTCGCGTCCGGCCCGGCCCGGTCCTGGCCGGTTCGCAGCCGGATCAGCGCACGCCGGCCGTACGCCCGCGCCGCCGCGCCGTGCGCGACCAGCCGGCGGTCGCTCTCCGCGAGCCCCAGCACCGGCACCAGCGGTACGCCCCAGCGCACCAACTCCGTGTCCGGGCCGTCGGCCAGGGCGGTGACGTCGACGGCCGGCAACAGCCCGACAGGCAGCCGGCGCAGGGTGTCGATTGTGGATCGGACCGCCGCACCGACCTCCAGGATCGGGGCGAGCAGCGGGACTGCGGCCGGGTCGAGGTGGTTCAGTGCCTCCAGCTCCCCGCGCCGGCCGGCGAGGATGGGACGGTAGACCGGTTCCGCCGCGCGGCTTTCGTGGGCGGGCACCATACTTCAATCTAGCCAGGTAAATGCATGTCTCCCAGGTCGTCGAGGTGGAATCCGGGTGCCCGGCTGTCGGGTCGGCGACTACGCTCGCCCGATGCGCACGCCACCCCGCCGCTACCGATCCGAGGACGAGGACAGCGGCCGGTGGATCGGCTTCCCGTTCCGGGCCGGCGACATCGTGATCAGCACCCGGTCCAAGAGCGGCACCACCTGGATGCAGATGATCTGCGCGCTGCTGGTGCGGGGCACCACGGAGTTGCCGGCGCCGCTGACCGAACTGTCACCCTGGCTGGACTGGCTGGTCGAGCCACGGGACGTGGTGTACCGCCGGCTGGCCGCGCAGCCGCACCGGCGGTTCATCAAGACGCACACCCCGCTGGACGGCGTACCCCTCGACCCCCGGGTGCACTACGTGGTGGTGGCCCGGCACCCGCTGGACATGGCGGTCTCCCTCTACCACCAGGCCGGCAACCTGGACCGGGCGCGGGTGGCCGAGCTGACCGGTCAGCCCGTACCCGCCGGGCCGCCGGCGCCGCGTCGGCCGGTCGAGCAGTGGCTGGCGAGCTGGGTCGACCGGGAGGCGGACCCGCGCACCGACTTGGACTCGCTGCCCGGGGTGCTGTGGCATCTGAGCGACGCCTGGGCCCGCCGGCACGAGTCGAACGTCGCGCTGGTGCACTACGACGACCTGCTGGCCGATCTGGAGGGCGAGATGCGCCGGCTCGCCGGCCGGTGGGGCCTGGAAGTCCCCGCCGAGCGCTGGCCGGAGCTGGTCGAGGCGGCCACGTTCGGCCGGATGCGGGAGCGCGCCGACCAACTGGCCCCGGACGGCCACGGGGTGCTGCGCGACCGCCGGGCGTTCTTCCGGCGGGGCGGCTCGGGGCAGGGCCGCGACCTGCTCGACGCGTCTGGCCTGGCCCGCTACCAGCGGCGGACGACGGCCCTGGCCGCACCCGACCTGCTCGCCTGGCTGCACCGCTGAGACTGCGCCGCCCGCTGAGGTGGTGCGTGGACGAGCGCACGGCGCCGCTTCGACCGTGGTCGGAACGTCGCCGCGCTCTGGCCGTCTCCCACCACCGCAGCCGTTCGGCGGTACGCCGGCGGGGACCTGGCTCGACCGGCCGCTCGCGCCGGTCAACGTCACGATCCCCGGTCGGTGGGGATCCAAACCTGCCGGGCGTGGCGAATTCCACCATTCGCGAGTCCCGGCGTGGTGGGCCGTCGAACGGGGTATGAGCGCGGCATGGAGCATTTCACGATCGCGACCGTCGCCGAGAAGAGTCCCGACTTCCGGCGGGTGCTGTGGACCGGTGAGCACACCCAGCTGGTCATCATGACCATCCCGCCGGGCGGGGAGATCGGCGAGGAGGTGCACGAGGGGATCGACCAGATCCTGACGTTCGTCAGCGGCACGGGTGAGGCTCGCGTCGCCGGTGAGAAGCGGGATGTCGTCTCGGGCGACCTGGTCGTGGTGCCTTCCGGCACGAAGCACAACTTCGTCAACACCGGCCCCAACCCCCTGGTGCTGTACACCGTGTACGGCCCGCCGGAGCACGCCGACCAGGCCGTCCACCACACCAAGGAGGAGGCCGACGCGGCCGAGGCCGCCGGAGAGGACGAGCCGCCGACCGAGTGACGCTGGTGGCGTCGGCCTGATCGGGGCCGATCCGGGTACCCGCGGCGGATGCGGCGGCAACCGGCGATTTCCGACTACGGGTTCCTTTCGGATTCCCGTTCCGGCGCGCTGGTCGGCGTGGACGGCTCGATCGACTGGTGGTGCCCGGATCGCTTCGACGGCGCGTCCGTGTTCGGTCGGCTGCTCGACCCGCACGCCGGGCACTTCCAGGTGGCCCCGGTCGGCGTCGGCGGGCCGGGGTACCGGGTGGAGCGCGCGTACCGGCCGGACACGCTCGTGTTGCGGACGGTGCACCACACGCCGCACGGCAGTGTGGCGGTGACCGACGCCCTGGCCGCCGAGATCGGTGCCCGCGCCCACGAGCTGGGCAGGAATTCGCCCGCCGTGCTGATCCGGGTGGTCGAGGGGCTGTCCGGGCGGGTCCGGATGGTGTTGGATTTCGCGCCCCGCCCGGAGTACGGCCTGCTCACGCCGTACCTGCACGAGCAGCCGGGCGGCGGGGTGCTGGCCGCCGCCGGCCCCGCGCTGCTGGTGCTGCGTGCCGAGGGCCTGGCGCTGCGGGCCGATCGCGACCGGGTGACCCACGAGTTCGAGGTGTCCGCCGGCCAGGTGGTCGGGATCGACGTGGCGTCCAGCAAGACGTACGGCGACCCGCCGGCCCGGATGGATCCGCTGGCCGCGCTCGCC
Source organism: Micromonospora sp. ALFpr18c (assembly GCF_008868155.1). Classification (GTDB taxonomy): domain Bacteria; phylum Actinomycetota; class Actinomycetes; order Mycobacteriales; family Micromonosporaceae; genus Micromonospora. The sequence continues at coordinate 55,795 of NZ_WBKR01000001.1, read as the reverse complement.
GAGACGACGCGGGCGTGGGAGGCGTACCGGGAGTCGCACACGTACCCGGGGCGGTATCCGGAACTGGTCCGGCACAGCGCCACGATCCTGACCGGCCTCACGTACGCCCGCAGCGGCGCGGTGGTGGCGGCGCTGACGACCTCGTTGCCGGAGCAGATCGGCGGCGACCGCAACTACGACTACCGCTACTCCTGGCTGCGGGACTTCTCGCTCACCATGCGCGCCCTGTGGGTGGCGGCCTGCCCCGACGAGGCGTCACGTCTGTTCGGCTGGGCGGCCCGCTCGATCGGCCGGTTCGGTGACGAGGCGGTGCCGGTGCTGTTCGGGGTGGAGGGCGAGCGTGATCTGACCGAGCACCACTTCCACCACCTGCGCGGATATCGCGACAGCCGGCCGGTCCGGATCGGCAACGACGCCTGGCGGCAACGGCAGCTCGACGTGCCGGGTGAGGTGATATCGGCGGTGTGGCGGCTGCGCGACTACCTCGGCGCGACGTTCGAGGACGAGTTGCGGGAGATGGTGCTCGGACTGACCGAGCAGGTGGCCGCGACGTGGCACCTGCCGGACCGGGGGATGTGGGAGACCCGGGACGAGGAGCGGCACTACCTGTCGTCCAAGGTGTCCTGCTGGCTGACGATGGACCGGGCGGTGGGGCTCGCCAGCCGGCTCGGTGAGCGGGCCGACCCGCGTCGCTGGGCCGGGGTGCGGGACGAGATCCGCGAGGCCGTGCTGCGCGAGGGGTGGAACGAGCGGATCGGGGCGTTCACCGGAGCGTTCGGGTCGCCGGAGTTGGACGCCTCGGCGCTGGTGCTGCCGGTAGCGCGTTTCCTGCCGGCCTCCGACCCGCGGATGCGGTCGACCATCGCGATGGTGGAGCGGGAGCTGGGCACGGACGACGGACTGGTCCGGCGCTGGGCGACCGACCCGGCCGGCTTTTTGCTGTGTTCGTTCTGGCTGGTGGAGTGCCTGGTGATGGCGGGTGAGCAGCGGCGGGCCGAGGAGCTGTTCGAGCGGGTGGCCGGGTATTCCAACGACGTGGGCGTGTTCAGCGAGCAGATCGACCTGACCACCGGGGCGCAGCTCGGCAACACCCCGCAGGCGCTGTCGCACATCGGGCTGATCAACGCGGCCTGGCGGTTGACCGAACCGCAGAGCTACTGATTCGCCGGCCGTAATCCTGCAACAGACCTGCAAACGGCAAGCATTGACGCTGATGGTTGCGCGGTCCTAGCCTCGGAGTGACGGGAAAGCCCTTTCCCCAGGGCCTTGATTCCGCTTCACCCCGCTTCGGACCGACGGCGACACCTCCGGCTGGTCCAAATCCGGTGGTACCTGGGAGGTCGGCTCGGGAGTGCTCAACCAGTCCAACGCCGGCAGCGAGCTGGCCCGGCAGTTCGCCGGCCAGACCAGCTGGACCAACTATTCGGTGCAGGCCCGGGTCCGGCCGGCGAGCTTCGGCTCGTCCGGCGCCCTCGTCGGGCTCGCCGCCCGGTCCACCAGCAGCACCAAGATGTACCGGCTGGCCCTGCTCGGCTCCGGACGGGCCGAGTTGCAGGCCGTCAACGGCAGCAGCATCACCGCGATCGGCTCGGCGTCACTCGGCGTCAGCACCGGCACCTGGTACACGCTGCGCATCGAGAGCAGCGGCAGCACCATCCGCGGCTTCGTCAACGGCACCCAGATCGCCGCCGGCAGCAACAGCCTGTCGGGCGCCGGCCGGATCGGGCTGGTCACCGCGTACGCCAGCGGCGGCTTCGACGACGTGGTGGTCGACTCGTCCGGTGGTGGCGCCCCGACCACCCCACCGACCAGCACCCCGCCACCGGCCGGCTGGCCGACGCCCACCAGCAGCCAGAAGGTGGACGCCACGATCGCGGTGTCCGGCACGTTCGACGGTGGGCTCAAGCGCTACTACGGCATCGGCGACGGCGGGCAGAGCGAGAGCCAGGACCCGATGTTCGAGCTGGCCGCCGGCACCACCCTGCGCAACGTGATCATCGGCGCACCGGCCGGTGACGGCGTGCACTGCGAGGGCAACTGCACCCTGATCAACGTCTGGTGGGAGGACGTGGGCGAGGACGCGGCCACCTTCCGCGGCGGCACCACGTACACCGTCGACGGTGGCGGCGCCCGCTCCGCCAGCGACAAGGTCTTCCAGCACAACGGCGCGGGCACCGTCTACATCAAGAACTTCCGGGTGGAGAACGCCGGAAAGCTCTACCGGGCCTGCGGCAACTGCTCCACGTCGTACCAGCGGCACGTGGTGATCGACAACGTGGTCGTCCGGAACACCGACGCGATCGCCGGCATCAACACCAACTGGGGTGACACCGCCCGGTTCAGCCGGATCACCATCGTCGGCGACCCGGACCGGGAGACCTCGATCTGCGTCAAGTACAAGGGCGTACCGAAGGGCAGCGAGCCCACCGAGATCGGCGAGGGCGCCGACGGCGTGAACTGCCTGTACTCGCCCTCGGACATCACCTACCAGTAGACCCGGCAGGACGGCACCCCGCGGACCGCCCGGTCCGCGGGGTGCCGACTCCTCACACCATCAGGGGTACGCCGGACACGTCGACCGTGTCCGGATACTTCAGCCCGGCGCCGGTGTTGAGCACCACCACCCGTTCACCGGCCCGGATCCAGCCCCCGGCACGCAGCTGCCGTGCCGCGGTCAGGCAGGCCGCACCCTCCGGGCAGAGCAGCAGCCCCTCCCGGGCGGCGAAGTCCCGCAGGTCGGCCAGGATGTCCGCGTCGTCGACGGCGACCGCCGTGCCGGAGGACTCCCGCAGCGCGGCCAGGATCAGCTCGTCGCCCAGCGGCGCCGGCACGGTGATGCCGAACGCCACGGTGTGTGCGTCCACCCACGGCTGTGCCCGGTCCTCCCCGGCGGCGAACGCCCGCACGATCGGCGCGCAGCCGGTCGACTGCACCGCCACCAACCGGGGCAGCTTGTCGCCGACCCAGCCCAGCTCACGCAGCTCGTGCAGCGCCTTGTGGATGCCGATCAGGCCGACGCCGCCGCCGGTCGGGTAGATGATCACGTCGGGCACCTGCCAGCCGAGCTGCTCGACGATCTCGTACCCCATCGTCTTCTTGCCCTCCAGCCGGTAGGGCTCGCGCAGCGTGCCGGCGTCGAAGATCGCCCCGCCGGACTCCGCGATCAGCTCGGCCACCCGCCGGCCGGCGTCGCTGATCAGCCCGTCGACCAGACGCAGGTCGGCCCCGGCGGCCACGCACTCGCGCCGGCAGATGCTCGGCGCCTCCAGCGGCATGACGATGGTCGCGCCCATTCCGGCGCGCGCCGCGTACGTCGCCCAGGCCGACCCGGCGTTGCCGTTGGTGGGCATCGCGATCCGCTCGACGCCCAGCTCACGGGCCCGGCTCACCCCGACCGCCGCGCCGCGTGCCTTGAACGAGCCGGTCGGGATCAACCCCTCGTCCTTGACCATCAGGTCGGCGATGCCGATCTCGGCGCCGTACGCCGGGGCGCGCAGCAGCGGCGTCCAACCCTCGCCCAGCGTGGTCACGTGCCGCGGGTCGGCGACCGGCAGCAGCTCCCGGTAGCGCCACAGGTCGGCCGGACGCAGTCCGAAGCGCTCCGGGGCGACCGCCTTCGCCACCTCCGGCAGGTCGTAGCGGGCCAGCAGCGGCGAGCCGCACCCGCAGAGGTTGTGCAACTCGTCGGCGGCGTACTCCTTGCCGCAGCGCGGGCAGTCCAGATGGGTCAGGTACACGTCGCTCCTCGCCGTCAGACCGCGTCGATGCTCAACCACCGTCGGCTGCGCCGGCCCGGCTCGTAGACCGAGTCCAGTCGCTTGGCGACCACACCGGGCAGCCCCTGCTCCAGCCCGGTGCGCAGAGCCTCGTCGCCGGCACCGGGAAACCACGGCGGAGTCTGCCAGTGCGTACCGGTCAACGCCAGCCCATCGAGCAGCTCACGGCGTTGCGCGTACGGCACGTCGACGCTGCTCACGCCCTCCAGCCAGAGCAGGTCGACGATCAGGAACGCCGCGCCGGCCGGAACCCGGCCGCCTCCGGCCGGACGGGCCGGGCGCACCCGGCCGGCGCCGTCGATGCGGACCAGCACCCGTCCAGCACCGCCTCGGTGGGCGCGAGCGCCGCGGCCATCGCGCGCAGCCACGGGTACCCGCCGGTGACCTCCTCGTCGGTCTCGGAGAGCAGCCGCAGCCGCCCACCGGAGACGTACGCCATCGCCCGCGCCCCGTCCCACCGCAGCTCGTACCCCCAGTTCGCGCGGTCGCGGGGGAGCCCGGCGGCGGGCGTGGCGTGCATCGGGCGGACCAGGTCGGGCATCGACGTCCACCCGGGCGGCGCGGGATCGGTGCGCCGGACCATCCAGTCCCGGCCGCCGGTCGCGAACAGCGCGTACCGGCCTTCGGTGCGGTCACCGGACAGCGTCGCGATCACCTCGTCGTCGCGCCACTTCTCGCACCGGTAGGTGCCCCGGTCGTGGGAGGCGAGCACACCCTCGTGTTCCAGGCGCAGGTCCCAGTGCAGGCTGCGGGCGTGGTGCTGTTGGATGACGAAACGGGCGGTGTCGCCGCCGGCGCCGGCCGCCGTGGGGCGATCCCGGGGCACGGGCTCGGGCGTACGGGCCGCGTCCCGCCGTCGCCGGTACTCCTCCAGCCGGTCGGTCACATCCGCATTCTCCGGCAAACCGGACCGTACCGCTGGAGGCCGGAGTGTCCGGTTCACTCGGCGGCCGGGGGTGCGGCGGGGTACAACGGACGTCATGGACATCTCCGACCAGCCCAGCGTCCTGCTCCCCGGTGAGGTGCGGATGCCCCTGCTCGGCTTCGGCACCTGGCAGGCCACCGGCCAGGCCGGCTACGACGCCGTACTGGCCGCGCTCGACACCGGCTACCGGCACCTCGACACCGCCACCATGTACGGCAACGAGCGAGAGGTCGGCCGGGCGGTGCGGGAGAGCGGGCTGCGCCGCGAGGACGTCTTCATCACCACGAAGCTCCCGCCGGACCGGGTGGGCCGCGAGCGCCAGACGTTGGAGGCCAGCCTGGAGGCGCTCGGCGTCGACCAGGTGGACCTCTGGCTGATCCACTGGCCGCCGTCCGCCACGGACAGCATCCCGATGTGGCGGGAGCTGCTGGCCGCCCGGGACGAGAACCTGACCCGGGCGGTCGGGGTGAGCAACTACAGCACCCCGGAGATCGACGAGCTGATCCAGTCGACCGAGGAGAACCCGGCGGTCAACCAGATCCGGTGGAGCCCGTCGCTGTACGACCGGCAGCGGCACGCCGAACACCGGGATCGGGGCGTGGTGCTGGAGGGGTACAGCCCGTTCAAGACCAGCGACCTGAGCGATCCGGTGCTGACCCGGATCGCCGGCGCGCACGGCGTGTCCCCGGCGCAGGTGGTGCTGCGCTGGCACATCGACCACGAGATCGTGGTGATCCCGAAGTCGGTGACTCCGGAGCGGATCACCGCCAACTTCGACGTCTTCCACTTCTCGCTGACGGCGGAGGAGATGCGCGACATCGACGCGCTCGGCGAGGTCTGACCCGGCGGTTTCCTTCAGCTTGTGTCTCGGCAGTGAAGGGTATCGACATCGACGCTCATGACGGTATAGCCTGCCCGTCATCACGTACGTCGATACGTGAACCCGCCGTAGCTGGAGGATCGCCATGGCCCGGTCACCACACATCCGTCTGCGCCGCCGCGGGGTGCTCGCCATCCCTGCCCTGGTGGCCGCCGCGCTGACCACCGTCGTCCGACCCACCCCGGCGAACGCCGCCCCGAAGGCCGAGTGCCTGGCCGACCTGCTCGGGGAGTCCTGATGGCCACGATTGGATGGCTCGTGGACGTGCTGCGCGCCGCCGGCGTCCAGGTCGTGGTCGAGGGGGACTGGCTCAACCGGATGCGCCCCGGCTCCTTCGACCCGATCGGGGTGCTCTGGCACCACACCGCCTCGACCTCCAGCGCCAGCAACCCGCACCCCTCGCTCGGCATCTGCATCAACGGCCGCTCCGACCTGCCTGGCCCGCTCTGCCAGGCGCTCGTCGACTACAACGGCGTCTTCCACGTCATCTCCGCCGGCCGCTGCAACCATGCCGGAGTCAGCGGCGGCAGCGGACCGATCCCCTCCGGGGACGGCAACACCCTCATGATCGGGTGGGAGATCGACTACAACGGCGTCAACCAGGAGATGACCGCCGCGCAGTACAACGCGTCGATCGCCGCCACCGCCGCCGTGCTCACCCGGCTCGGCCGGGACAGCAGCTACGCCCGGGGCCACCGGGAGACCAGCACCACCGGCAAGATCGACCCGTCCTTCATCGATCTGAACGTGATGCGCGCCGACGTCGCGGCGAAGATGGCCGGCGGCGGCACCGCGTGGTCGTCCACGGTCGACAACACCACCTCCGGACGGTTCACCGCCAGCGCCAACTGGGGCGTGTCGACGTTCTCCAGCCAGCGCTACGGCGCCGACTACCGGTACGCCGACCCGATCGCCGCGAGCGACCCCGCCTGGTATCGGTTCAACGTCCCGGCGACCGGCAACTACCGCGTCGAGGCGTGGTGGCCGACGAACAGCGGCTACAACAGCGCCACCCCGTACATCGTGGCCACCACCACGGGCAACAAGACGGTGTACGTGGACCAGCGGGTGACCGGCGGGCAGTGGCGCGTCCTCGGCACCTTCACCCTGCCGGCCGGGGACGCCAACCGGGTCGCGGTGAGCCGCTGGAGCAACGCGACGGGCCTGGTCATCGCCGACGCCGTACGCCTCACCCGCGTCTGACCCCCGACGGCGCCCGCCCCGGCTTGATCGACTTGGGTTCCCTGAACTCGGGTATCCCCATCGCGAGGATGCCCCGACTTCAAGGAACCCGAGTAAACCTCCTGAGTGGTGGGGGCGCGACCGAATGGTCACGCCCCCCCGACAGCTCAGGTGCGGGAGCAGGTTGCCCCGTTCAGCGTGAAGCTGGTCGGGGACGAGTACGACCCGCTCAGCGTGCCCTGGTAGCCGAAGCTGGCCGTGCCGCCGGGTGCGATGGACCCGTTGTGACCCACGTTTCGGGCGGTCACCCCGGAGCCGCTCTGGCTCACCGTGGCGTTCCACGCGTTGGTGACCGCCTGCCCGCCGGGCAGGTTGTAGGTCATCGTCCACCCGTTGATCGCGCTGGAGCCGGTGTTGGTGATCTGCACGTCGGCGGTGAAGCCGTTGTTCCACGAGTTCGCCGTGTATTTCACCGCGCAGCTGGCGCCACCGCCCGGCGGCGGCGTGGTCGGCGGCGGCGTGGTCGGGTTGCCGCCACCGTTGACGGTGGCCGAGAACGACGTCACCGCGAGGCCGACGCCACCCTGCCAGGGCTCGAAGCCGGCCTGGATGCTGGTCAGGTACCACGAGTTGGTGATCGCGCCCCGGTTGCGGACGTCGTTGATGAAGTCCAGCACGCTGAAGTTCAGGCTGGAGATCGCCGACGGCGCGACGTAGGAGATGACGTTGTTGGAGCCGTTGCTGCCCCGCCAGACCTCCCACGTCCGGCCGGCCAGGTTGGTGGTGCCGACGACCGAGCCGATGGGCTGGATCGGGCCCTGCCGGTTGAGCCAGATCATGATCTCCATCTGGTTCACCCCGTCCCGCTTGGGTGACGGGTCCAGCCAGATGTCGTACGACGCGTTGTAGGTGGCGCCGCTGACGTACCGGTAGCTGATGCTGCTGGTGGCGCTGCTGATCTGGGACACCTGGATCGGCAGGTTCGTGCCGGGGGAGCAGTTGGTGTAGTGACAACCGAAGAACACCGAGGGGTACGCGGTGGGTGCGCCGTTGGTCGGGCTGCTGCCGTTCAGGGTGGTGATCTCGAAGCCGTTGCTGGTGACGTTGATGCACTGCTGGGCCGTGGTGCCCCAGCGGTTGTTCTGCACGACGTACCGGCCCTGGATCACGGCCGAGCCGTACTGTTCGCAGATCTGGGTGTCGGCGGAGGCGTTGCCGCCGAGGGCGACGGCGACCAGCGAGCTGGCGACCAGCAGCCCGGCGGCGGCCAGGGCCCGAATCTTACGTTTCATGACGCTCCTTGACTGCGGCGCGTGCCCGAGCGCCGGACGGGTCGGGGCATGGGTTCGGGGCAGATGCGGGAGCGCTCCCACGCTCAGCGACACATTTACATGCCTGAAACTGTTGCGCAACCGTACGCGTCAAACTGGTGAATTGTGACGATTCCCACGGCCCCTCCGGTCGGCTCTCGCCGTACGGCCAGCTAAGCGACGCGAGCCGCCGACGAGCGTCGCCGGGCGGGCCGATCGGCCCTGGTGTGCACCGATTGCTCCGAGTAGCGTGTTGCCTCCAACGCGTGCCGCTCCCCCTCCGGAGGCGTACACCACCATGGGTGGCTCCCCCCTGCGCATCCTCGTCGTCGGCGCGGGCATCGCCGGCCTGGCCGTCGCCCGGGCCCTGCGCCTGGCGGGCTTCCGGCCGGACGTCACCGACAAGCTGCCACCGGGGGAGTCCACCGAGGCCGGCCTCTACCTGCCGGGCAACGCCGCCCGCGCGCTGCACCGGCTGGACCTGCACGATCCGGTCCGCCCGCTCGGGCAGGTGATCCGCCGGCAACGGTTCTTCGACGCCGCCGGCGCGCCGCTCTGCGAGGTCGACCTCGACGCCCTGTGGGCCGACGTCGGCGAGTGCCGGGCGCTGCCCCGGGCCGACCTGCACCGCGTACTGCTCAGCGGCGCCGGCGGCGCCGTCCGCCACGGCGCCGAGGTCCGCACCCTGGACCTGCTGCCGGGCGCCGTCGGCGTCACCTTCACCGACGGCACCACCGGTGAGTACGACCTGGTCATCGGCGCCGACGGTCCGCGCTCCTCGGTCCGTGCCCTGGCCGTGCTCGGCGGGCCACCCCGGCCGGTCGGGCAGGTGGTCTACCGGGCCGTGCTGCGCGACGGCCCGCCGGTCACCGAGTGGACCGCGCTGCTCGGGCAGCGCTCCGGGTTCCTCATGGTGCCGATCGGCGGCGGCCGGCTGCACTGCTACGCCGACGAGGCCGGCACTGAGGCGCCCACCGACCCCCTCGCCCGGCTGCGTGAACTCTTCGCCAACTACCGGGGCCCGGTGCCCGAGGTGCTGGCGGGGCTCGACGCGGTGCACGTCGGGATCACCGACGAGGTGGAACTGGGCCGCTGGCATCGGGGGAGGGTGCTGCTCATCGGCGACGCCGCGCACGCCACCGCGCCCACGCTGTCCCAGGGCGCGGCGATGGCGCTGGAGGACGCCGTGGTGCTGGCCGAGTCGCTGCGCGCCGCCACCAGCGTGGACGCGGCCCTGGTGGCGTACGAGAGTCGTCGCCGTCCGCGTACCCGATGGGTGGCCGACCGGACCCGCGACCGCAACCGGACCAGGGACGTGCCGCCGGCGCTGCGCGACCCGCTGCTGCGCGGGCGCGGCGGCCGGATCTTCGGGGAGCACTACCGGCTGCTGCTCGGCCCGCTGTAGGCCCGTAGTAGATCGTGTCACGCCACCCCACGCGGCGCTGCGACCTGCCGGGGACTATCATCCTTGCGGATGACGGCCCGCCGATAACCAGCGTGTGCCGAGCGGGACAACCGAGAACCGGAGGCCACTCGTGACCACCGTCGCACCCAAGCCGGTCGTGACCCGGCCCTGGCCGGTCCGGGAGCCGGTCAAGGGGTCGGCCATCGCGCGGCTGCTGCGTACCACGGACGCGAAGCAAATCGGGATCATGTACATGGTCACCGCGTTCGTGTTCTTCATGATCGGTGGCCTGATGGCCCTGGTCATGCGGGCTGAGCTGGCCCGACCCGGGCTGCAGTTCCTGTCGCCCGAGCAGTACAACCAGCTCTTCACGATGCACGGCACGATCATGTTGCTGTTCTTCGCGACGCCGATCGTGTTCGCCTTCGCGAACTACATCGTGCCGATTCAGATCGGCGCGCCCGACGTCTCCTTCCCCCGACTGAACAGCTTCGCCTACTGGCTGTACCTGTTCGGCGGCACGATGGCGACCGCCGGTTTCATCACCCCGGGTGGCGCCGCTGACTTCGGCTGGTTCGCGTACGCGCCGCTGAGCAGCGTCGAGCACTCGCCCGGCGTCGGCGCCAACATGTGGATCATGGGTCTGGCCATCTCCGGTCTGGGCACCATCCTCGGGGCGGTGAACATGATCACCACGGTGCTCACGCTGCGCGCGCCCGGCATGACCATGTTCCGGATGCCGATCTTCACGTGGAACATCCTGGTCACCAGCCTGCTGGTGATCCTGGTCTTCCCGCTGCTGGCCGCCGCGCTGTTCGCGCTCGCCGCGGACCGCATCCTCGGCGCGCACGTGTACGACCCCGCGACCGGTGGGCCGATGCTCTGGCAGCACCTGTTCTGGTTCTTCGGTCACCCCGAGGTGTACATCGTCGCGCTGCCGTTCTTCGGCATCATCAGCGAGGTCATCCCGGTCTTCTCCCGCAAGCCGATCTTCGGCTACAAGGGTCTGGTCGCCGCGACCGTCGCGATCGCCGCGCTCTCCATGAGCGTCTGGGCACACCACATGTTCGCCACCGGCCAGGTGCTGCTGCCGTTCTTCAGCTTCCTGAGCTACCTGATCGCCGTGCCGACCGGTATGAAGTTCTTCAACTGGATCGGCACCATGTGGCGAGGCCAGATCAGCTTCGAGACGCCGATGCTCTGGGCGGTCGGCTTCCTGGTCACCTTCCTCTTCGGTGGTCTCACTGGTGTGCTGCTGGCCAGCCCGCCGATCGACTTCCACGTGTCCGACTCGTACTTCGTGGTGGCGCACTTCCACTACGTGCTCTTCGGCACGATCGTGTTCGCGGTGTTCGCCGGCATCTACTTCTGGTTCCCGAAGATGTTCGGCCGGATGCTCGACGAGCGCCTGGGCAAGGTGCACTTCTGGCTCACCATGATCGGCTTCCACACCACCTTCCTGGTGCAGCACTGGCTCGGCAACGAGGGCATGCCCCGCCGGTACGCCGACTACCTGCCCAGCGACGGCTTCACCACGCTGAACACGATCTCCACGATCGGCGCGTTCATCACCGGTATCTCCACGCTGCCGTTCATCTACAACTGCTGGAAGTCGTACAAGACCGGCCCGGTGGTCGAGGTGAACGACCCCTGGGGTCACGGCAACTCGCTGGAGTGGGCGACCAGTAGCCCGCCGCCGCTGCGCAACTTCGACCGGATGCCCCGCATCCGCTCGGAGCGGCCGGCGTTCGACGCGAAGTTCCCCGAGCTGGCCGCCGGCCAGAGCGTGGCCGGCCCGCCGGAGGGTGGCGCCAAGCCGCTCACCAGCGAGTCGGACGGTGGAGCCAGCTACCGCGAGGACACCGCCAGCGACGTCGACCGGCACTGACGCTCGGCTGAGCCGTACGACGGGCGCCGCCCCCCGGGACCACCGGGAGCGGCGCCCGTCGCCATGTCCGGCCCGCCCGTCTTCGGCCTGCCTGTTCGGCCTGCCTGTCTTCGGCCTGACTTCGGCCTCGCGGCCCGGCCTCGCTGGCGGCCTGGCTTTGGGGGGCGGCCCGGCCTCGCGGCCTGGCTTTGGGGGGCGGCCCGGCCACGCGGCCTCGCTATGGACGGCGGCCCGGCCACGCGGCCTCGCGATATCCCGGGTTATGGGGCACCGACCAGCGATATACCTGATGCCTGTGAGTCATCAATATGACTCACAGGCATCAGGTTCATCGCGTGCGAGCCGCTGCCGCTGCCGCTGCCGCTGCCGCTGCCGCTGCCGCTGCCGCTGCCGCTGCCGCTGCCGCTGCCGCTGCCGCTGCCGCTGCCGCTGCCGCTGCCGCTGCTGCCGCTGCTGCTGCTGCTGCTGCTGCTGCTGCCGCCGCTGCCGCTGCCGCTGCCGCTGCCGCTGCCGCTGCCGCTGCCGCTGCCGCTGCCGTCGCCGTCGCCGTCGCCGCCGCTGCCGCCGCCGTCGACGCCGACGCCGAGGTCGACGACGGTGCCGGTGCCGATCCGCACCTGGGCCGGCACTCCACCGCTGGGGCGGCGCCGCGTCGGTCGGTTCCCTGCGGTCGGGGCGCCAACGGCGTGCCGCATTCCGGTGTGCGGCTTACCGCACCCTCAGCGGGTTGCCGTGGCCAGGTCCGCCTCGACGGGCGCGGGCAGATCGGCGTCGTTGCGGCGGCGACGGAGCTCGATGGGCAGCACCACGAGGGTGACCAGCGCGCCGAGCGCACCCGTCACCACGAAGCCCCACAGCGGCGCGCTGGCGTCGATCACCACGCCGGCGAGTGGCGCGCCGACCGCGATGCCGACGGTGACCGCTGAGCCGTGCAGGCCCATCGCCTCACCGCGTACCGCGGCCGGGACGAGCCGGCTGACGGCGTCGGAGGAGGACGCGATGGTCGGCGCGCAGAGCGCCCCGGCCGGGAGCAGCGCCAGGCAGAGCAGCCACCAGTGTGCGCCGCCCAGCCCGACCGGGATGGTGCACAGGGCGAGCGCGGCGGTCAACGCCAGCGGAGAGAACGAGCGGTGCACGGCCCCGTAGGCGAAGCCGCCGACCAGCGACGCGACCGCCCAGATGGCCAGCACCGCACCGGTCCAGCTGACCTCACCACTGGCCCGCAGTACGGCGACCACCGCGACGTCGGTGCCGCCGAGCACCAGGGTGGCGGCGGTGCTGAGCGCCAGCACGGCGAGCAGTCGGGGGGTCAGCCACTCGCGGCGGGGCACCCGACGGTGCGGCGCGGCGCTCTCGACCGCCTCCCGGATCGGGGGATCGACCAGCCACAACGCGATCCCGGCGGCGACGATGCCGCCGCCCACCAGATACATGGTGGTCTGGGCGGAGATCGCGGTGACCAGGGCAACGGCCAGCGCCGGGCCGATCATGAAGGACAGCTCGACCGACATCGAGTCCAGCGCGTACGCCGGCCGTCGCTGGTCCTCCGGGACCAGCGCGGCGATCGACTGGCGGACCACCGAGAAGATCGGCAGGGCCAACGAGCCGGCCACGAAGGCGGCCGGCAGCAGCAGGGCGTACGGCAGCGACGGTGCCGTGGTCCAGAACACCGCCTCGGCGACCCCGGTGAGCACCAGGACCGGCCGCAGACCACGCCGATCCACCAGGCGACCGAGCAGCGGGCCACCGATCGCCGCGCCCACCGTGATGGCCGCTCCGACCAGGCCCGCCGCGCCGTAGCCCCGGTCGAGGTCGAGCACCACGTGGAAGGTCAGCGTCACCCCGGTCGCGGTGAGCGGGATGCGGGCGAGGACGGCGACCAGCAGCAGCGACCGCAGGCCGGGCAGGGCGAGCGCTGTCCGGTAAGGCTTCATGTTCACGTCGGTCCGTACCTCCGGCGACATCCTCGACCGGCGGCGGCCCGATGACCAACGAATTACCGCCTCATGCGGCCCTGATCACAGGATCCCCGTGCATCGTCACCCCCGCGCCCTCCATCGCCCGCAGGGCCACATCGGTGGTCTCCGGGGCGACGGCGGCGGTCAGCTCGAGCAGCACGGTGGTCGCGAAGCCCTCCCGGGCGGCGTCCAACGCGGTCGCCCGGACGCAGTGGTCGGTGGCGATGCCGACCAGGTCGACCCGGTCCACGTCGTGCCGACGCAGCCAGTCGGCCAGGCACTCTCCGTCCTCGGCATGCCCCTCGAACCCGGAGTACGCCGCGGCGTGCTCGCCCTTGTGAAAGATCGCCTCGACCCGGCCCGTGTCCAGATCGGGGTGGAACTCCGAGCCGGCGGTGCCGACCACGCAGTGCCGGGGCCACGACTCCACGAAGTCCGGCGGATCACCGAAGTGGGCGCCCGGGTCGACGTGGTAGTCCTTGGTGGCGACCACGTGCGCCCACCGGTCCGGCTCGGCGGCGAGCAGACGGGAGATGCCGCCGGCCACCCCGGCGCCGCCCGCGACGGCCAGCGAGCCGCCCTCGCAGAAGTCGTTCTGCACGTCCACGATGATCAGCGCGTTGGCCATCGGGTCTCCCTCTCAGGTCGGCTCGGCGGTCGGCTCAGCTGGCAGGTACGACGGTGACCGGCACGGCCGGATCGCCGGCGGAGAGCTTCAACCCCTCCCACGGGATGGAGATCAGGCATTCGCGCAGGTGCTCCCGGGACTGGTCGAGGGTCGGCAGGGCCATCGGCTCGCCGTCGACCACGTACGAACGCTGGAGCATCCGGTCGTTGGGCTGCCGGTCCGGCACGCCCTGCGGGACGATGACCTCGTCGGTGGCGGTGCCGGTCGGCTTGTGCCGGCGGACGGCCACCTTCCGGCCACCGATGGTCGCCTTGTGCTCGGAACGCTTCACCACGGGCCGGCCATCGACCTCGACGAGCTTGTAGACCAGCCCGGCCGTCGGTGCCCCGGAGCCGGTGACGACGGCCGTACCGGCGCCGTACATGTCGACCGGTTCGGCGGCCAGCGCGGCGATCGAGTACTCGTCGAGATCACCCGAAACGATGATCTTGGTCTCGGTGGCGCCCAGCGAGTCCAGCAACTCCCGCGACTGCTGGGCGATGACCGCCAGGTCACCCGAGTCGATCCGGACCGCCCGCAACTCCGGACCGGCCACCGCGATCGCGTTGCGGATGCCCTGACTGATGTCGTACGTGTCGACCAGCAGCGTGGTGTCCTTGCCCAGCGTGGCGACCTGCGACGCGAAGGCGGCCCGCTCGTCGTCGTGCAGCAGCGTGAACGCGTGCGCCGCCGTACCCGCCGTGGGGATGCCGTAGCGCGCGCCCGCGGCGAGGTTGGAGGTGAACCGGAACCCGGCCAGGTACGCGGCCCGCGCCGCGGCCACCGCGGACTCCTCGTGCGCCCGACGCGACCCCATCTCGATCAGCGCCCGACCACGCGCCGCGGTCACCATCCGGGCTGCCGCGGCCGCCACCGCGCTGTCGTGGTTGAGCACCGACAGCGCCAGCGTCTCCAGCACCACGCACTCGGCGAAGCCGCCGGAGACGGTGAGGATCGGCGAGCCGGGGAAGAACAGCTCACCCTCGGCGTACCCGTCGATGTCGCCGGTGAAGCGGTAGTCGGCGAGCCAGGCCGCCGCCGTCTCGTCGACCACCCCGGTCCGGCGCAGGAAGTCGATCTCCGCCTCGTCGAACCGGAAGTCACGGATCAGCTCGATCAGCCGGGCCGTGCCGGCGACCACGCCGTAGCGGCGGCCGGACGGCAGTCGACGGGTGAAGACCTCGAAGACGCAGCGGCGGTCGGCGGTGCCGTCCTTCAGTGCCGCGCTGACCATGGTCAGCTCGTAGTGGTCGGTCAGCAGCGCGGGGCGGAGGGTGCTCACCGCCCCAGCCTAAGGTTCAGCCCGCCGCGCCGCCCTCGTGGCCCGGGATCGACCGCAGCGCCGCCCACAGCTCGGCCCGGCCGGTCACGCCCAACTTGGTGTAGATCCGCTGGAGGTGGTTTTCCACCGTGCGTGCCGAGAGGTAGAGCCGCTCGGCGATGGCCCGGCTGGGTGCGCCGTGCGCGGCGAGGCGGGCCACCTCCCACTCCCGGTCGGTGAGCACCGGCACCCCGGCGTACAGCGCCGGCGTACGGACCAGGTCGCAGCGGCCGAGCAGACCCGCCAGGCGCTCCCGGGCGTCGTTCGCCGCGGTCGAGTGCTGCCGGCGCAGCCGCTGCACGGCCTGGGCGGTGGCCTCGGCGGCGTACACGGTCAACTCGAGTGCGGCGTAGTCGTCGGCGACCGCCAGCAGATCCGTGGCGGAGTCGGTCGCCGCGGCCCGGGCGTGCCGGGCCAGCAGTGGCGGCAGCACCCCGTCGACCCGTTCGGACAACTCGGCGAGCCGCTGCGCGACCGTACGCCGGCCGCCGTCGGAGCAGGTGGGTCCGACCGGCATGCTCGCCTGGTCGAGCCGCACCAGATCGTGCAGGACGTGCACCTCGTGCCCGGAGAAGTCGTCCGCGCGCAGCCGGTCCACCAGGTCGCCGAGGTGCTTGACCGCACCCGGCAGGTCGCCGGACGCGGCGAGCGTCGCGCCGCGGGCCTGCTCCAGCCACGGGTAGAGCACCGCCATGCCCGGCGCGTGGGTGCGGTCCGCCTCGGCCATCGCGGCGGCGGCCTGCGCCGCGTCGCCGCGCAGCGCCGCCGACTGGGCCCGCTCGGCCTGCGCCAGTCCGGCGTAGACCCGGCTGGTGGCCAGCACCGCGCAGGCGCCCAACGACGTCCGCATCGCCGCGTCGCTCTGCCCGCGCAGGCGGGCCGCGTACGCCTGGAGGATGGCCAGGTAGCCGGTGCCGAGCCGGAAGTCGCCGGCGCCCGCGAGGTCGGCGAACTCGTCGGCCACGATCGCGTCGATCCCGGCCAGGTCGCCGGTGAGCATGAGCCGGGTGCCCCGGGCCAGCTCCAGGGCCAGTTGCAGGTACGGCATGTCGGTGCGCCAACTGGCCGCGGCGGAGTGCACCTGGGCGATGGCGGCGCCGCTGCGGGTCAGTTGGCCCTGCGCGGCCTGGACGTACGCGATGGTGGAGCGGGCCAGCTCGCGGGCGGCCACGCCGGCCGCCGGCCGGTCCAGTACCCGCTGGCTGAGGCGTACGGCGGCAGTCGTGTCGAGCCGGTGCAGACGCATGATCGCTTCGAAGGCGTGCACCCGGGCCCGGTCGGCGGAGTCGTTGAGCTGCTTGGCGCGACTCGCGATGTCTTCCACCGTGGATTCCTGGCTCAGCCCCCAGTAGCTGACCATCCCCCGGACCGTCAGCCAGCGGCAGAGCCGCCGGTCGTCGCCCGGCTCCGGCGTCACCGCGTCGAGGACGTCGATGGCCTCCTCCGGACGGTCGGCGAACATCAGGATGGTGGCCAGCAGTTCGGCCGCGTCGGAGCCGCCGTCGGCGTTCAGCGCGGCGCGGGCCAGCCGGGTCGCCAGCGGCACGTCGTAGCGGGTGAACGCCTGCACCGCGGCGTCCACCAGCAGGGCCGGGTTCTGTGCGGTGCCCGAGTCCAGGCGCCAGACGGCCACCCGCAGGAGGTCGTCGCGGCGGCGCTTGCCGACCTGCTCCAGCAGCTCCGCGAGGCGGGCCTGGAGTCGGCGGGTGCGGCTGACCGGGCAGCGCCGCCGCAGCACCTCGCCGTAGAGCGGGTGGGCCAGCCGGACGTTGGTGCGCCGGTCGTGCTGCACCACGGTGATCAGGCCGCGTTCCTCGGCCATCTCCACGTCCGCCTGCTCGGCGGCCTGGTTGAGCAGGTGCAGGCCGAGCGGCTCGCCGAAGGCGACCAGTTCACCGACGGCGCGGACGCCGTCGGTGAGCTGCCCGACCCGGGTGTCGATCAGGTCGGTCAGGTTGGGTGCCAGCTCCAGCCGCCCGGTCCACTTCCAGATCCCGTACGTGCGCTTGAGCTCCTCGCTGCCGTTGGCGGCGTGCACCAGCTCGCGCAGCAGCAGCGGGTTGCCGGCCGAGAGGCGGCCGAGCCGGTCGGCGGAGCCGGCGTCGACCGGACCGCCCAGGATCTCCGCCAGCAGGCCGGCGGTCTCCGCCGGCGGCATCGGGGTCAGCTCGACGTGCTCGACCAGGTCGTCGGTCCACAGTGCACGGATTGGCAGGGGGATCTGCTCGCCGTCGCGCAGGGTGCCGACCACGGTGGCGTTCTCCGCGCGGGCGACCAGGTGCACCAGTGCCGCGGACGGCGGGTCGAGCAGGTGCGCGTCGTCGATGGCGAGGACGATCCGTCGGCCGGCGGCCTGCTGTTGCAGCACGTCCAGGGCCCACCGCAGGATGCCGGCGGGGGAGAGGCCCTGCGGCTGCTCGGCGGGGAGGACCTGCACCAGCCCGCCGAACGGCAGCGCGGCGGTGGTGGCACTCGCCGCGATGGACCAGATCGCGTACCGGTCGGTGGGCAGCGTGGCCACGCCCTCGCGCAGCAGCCGGCTCTTGCCGATGCCGGCGCTGCCGCTGAAGAAGAGCCCGCGCCCACCCTCGCCGGTCACCGCCGCCAACAGCCGGTTGAGTTCGTCGTTACGGCCAACGAACCGCCAGGGACTCATTCGCGCAGCATATCCATCGAGCCCTGTCCGCGCCCGCACCGTCACGCACAGAAGTTGAGTAATCTCGCAACTACCGGTGAGTATCCGAAGTGTTCCGCCCGGTGACCAGGGCACACGTACTCTTCCGGCATCCGGGTACCGTCACCGGAATTTCCACGCGACCGGGTTCCCCGGTCACCTGCCATGGGAGGCCACCCGATGAAGCAGGGCCCTCTCCCCTCGGTCGACTCGTCCGACGACATGACCGGCCACACCGACCTACCCAGCTGCGGCCCCCTGCCCACCCGCATCGGCGTGACCGGCCCCGCTCCCAGTGAGCCGCTCGGTGTGATCGCCGTCGGCCCGGCCGGCGCCGAGCGGCGTACCGTGCTCGCCTCCCTGCTCGGGCTCGACCCGCTGATGCTCACCGTCCCGGCGGGCAGTTGGTTGGTGGTCCGGCACGCCAAGGTGCCGACCCGGGCCGCGTTCGTGCCCGGCTACCGGCAGCCCTACTCGTACGGAGCGGACCGGGACGCCGCCGGCCCGGCGCTGGCCCGCCCGCCCCGACGGGTCGAGTTGAGCGTGTCGGAGCCCCTGTTGCGGCACTTCACGCTGATCGACACACCCGACACGGGTGCGCTCGGTGTCGCCGGCGCCCGGGTGCTGCTGGACGCGGTCGGCCGGGCCGGCGCGCTGCTCTTCGTGATCGCGGCGGACCAGGCGTTCACCGCCGCCGAGCTGAACCTGCTCGCCGAGGTCGCCCCGGCAGCGGTCGAGGTCACCTTCGCGGTCACTCCGGGCTCGGCGGGTTGGGGTCCCGCGGCCGACGGCGCGGCGACGACGGAGGACGCGGGGGCGTCCGTCCCGCCCGCCGGTGGACGGCCGGGCGAGGTGACCCCGGTCGAGGTGACCGTGGCGGCGCACCGGGCGGCGCTGCTGGCCGCCGTGCCGGCGTTGGCCGGCGCGCGCTGGTTCCCGGTCGAGGACGCCAACTCCGCGGCCGACCTGCGCCGGGCGCTGGTGGGCTGGTCGGCGGACGAAGGGTTGCACCGCGCGAGCGCCGATCCGCCGGTGCTGCCCGGCCAGCACGACCGGGTGGCCGTCGTGGCCGACCCGGGAGACTGGTCCGAGCGGCTCGACCGGCAGACCCGCTCCTGCTCGCAGCGGATCCGTCAGCACCTCGCACTGGAGTTGGCCAACATCCACCTGCGGGCGGTTCAGGAGATCGTCTTCGGGGTCGGCTGCGCCGGCCTGCCCGATCTCCTGGACCGGGAGATGGCCGCGCTGTCGCTGTTGGCCACCGCGCAGTGCGACCACGCGGTGCGGGGCATCGTGGCGGACGCGACGGCCCGGGTGCTCGGCGCGCCACCGGCCGAGGGCGTACGCCGCCGGATCGCCACCGCCATCCAGTACGGCCTCGCCGATCACCGCAACGGCCGCGATCTGGACCGGGTGCTCCTGATCACCAGCACGGCCGGGGTTGCCAACCTGACCGGCACGGACGCGATCGACGCGCTCGCCAGCTATCCGACGGCGTCCCGCGACGAGGTGCTCCCGCCGGTCGCGGTGGCGCTCTCCGGTGGCTGCTGGCAGCAGTGGCGTACGCCCGGCAACGACGACCACAACGCCGCGCGGGCCTGGTCGCAGCGGGCGTTGCGGGAGGTCGAGCTGGGGTTGTCCCGGGAGGTGTCCCGGCGGTTCGAGGTGATCCGCCTCTCGCTGGGCGCGGTGCTCTCCGATGCAGTCGACCACGGCATCCTGCTCGCCTGACGGCGTGGTCGCCTCCCTCTCCGGGCCCGCATCGCCCCTCGCGTCGGACGACGTCCGGGGCGGCTCGGGCGCGGCCGGAGTGGGCGATCCTCGCTCGCCCGGCGTTCCGGTTCCTCGGTTCCGGGAAACCGGTGGCACGATGGGGGGCATGGCGGCTCCACAGGTTGCACCGGTCGAGACGCCGGACACTGACGACGTGCCGGCGGCCGACCGGCAATGGGTGACGATCGTGTGGGACGACCCGGTCAACCTGATGACGTACGTGACCTGGGTCTTCCAGAAGCTCTTCGGCTACAGCCGGGAGAGGGCCGAGCAGCTCATGCTGGACGTGCACCACAAGGGCCGGGCCGTGGTCTCCACGGGTGCCCGGGAGCGGATGGAGCACGACGCGTCGCAGCTGCACGCGTACGGCCTGTGGGCGACGGTGGATCGCTCGTGAGCATGTTCCGTCGCCAGGCCGGCCGTTACGTCGCCACCTTCGCCGTCGACGAGGTGCGGGTGCTGCGCAAGGTGGCCAACGAGGTGGTCGGCCTGTTGACCGATGGCTTCGACCACACCGATCCGGTGGTCGGTCGGCTCTTTCCCGCCGTCTACCCGAAGGACGCGGCCGACTCCGCCGAGTTCCGCCGCTACACCGAGGGTGACCTGAAGACTGCCAAGATCGATCAGGCGGGTGCGATCCTGGCCGCGCTGCCCGACGACGCCGGTGGCGAGGTGCGGCTGGACGCGGAGGCGGCCGAGGCGTGGCTGCGGGCGTTGAACGACGCCCGGCTCGCGATGGGTGTCCGGCTGGAGATCAAGGACGGCACGGACCTCGGCGAGGAGTTGGACGACGCGGTCACCGAGGATCCGGGTTCCAGTCGGGTGTTCCAGCTGTCGGTCTACGCGTACCTCGGTTATCTGCAGGAGTCGCTGCTCAACGCCTTGATCGACTAGGCGTGACCGGCACCACTTCAGGCGCTGTCCGGCAGGCGTTAGGCTGGTGTACGTGCTGAGCATCGACCGGTCGATCATCGACGCGATCGTCGCCCACGCGCGCCGGGACCACCCCGACGAGGCGTGCGGCGTCGTCGCCGGTGCCGTCGGCAGCGACACCCCGACCCGGCACATCCCGATGGACAATGCCGCGCGGTCGATGACCTTCTACGAGTTCGACTCGATGGAGCAGTTGCGCGTCTGGCGGGACATGGACGACCGCGACGAGGAACCCGTGGTCATCTACCACTCGCACACCGCCACTGAGGCGTACCCGTCGCGGACCGACGTCTCCTTCGCCGGCGAGCCGGGCGCGCACTACCTGCTCGTCTCGACCCGCGAGCCGGACTCGGAGGAGATCCGGTCGTTCCGGATCGTCGACGGGGTGGTGACCGAGGAGCCGGTCCGGATCGTGGAGGCCGGCGTCGACCCGCACGCCGTCCAGTCGTACATGTTCGGGCAGAGCCCGGCGACGGTCGACTACGAGTGTTCCGGTCGCTGACCCGTCAGCGTCCGCACCCGTTTCGTCCCGTCACCGTAGGCACATCCGAGCGAGGAGCACGACATCATGGCCATTGAGGTTCGCATCCCCACCATCCTGCGCAGCTACACCGGCGGCGCCAAGGTCGTCGACGGCGCCGGCGACACCCTGGGCGACCTGCTCGTCGACCTGGACTCCCGGCACGCCGGGCTGCGTGGCCGGCTGGTCACCGAGGCCGGCGCGCTGCACCGCTTCGTCAACGTGTACGTCAACGACGAGGACGTCCGCTTCCTCGGCGCCCTGGACGCCAAGCTCTCCGACGGTGACAGTGTCACCATCCTGCCGGCGGTGGCCGGCGGCGCGTTCGGCTTCGCGGCGGCAGCCGCGATCAGCCAGCACAGCGCGGCGGCAGCCGCGACCAGCTCGCACAGCGCGGCGGCAGCCGCGACCAGCTCGCACAGCGCGGCGGCAGCCGCGACCAGCTCGCACGGCGCGGCGGCAGCCGCGGTCAGCCAGCGCAGCGCCGCAGCTGCGGCCCGCTGAGGGCGGCCGCCATGGCGCGGTACGACAGCCTGCTCGACGCGTGCGGCGGCACGCCGCTGGTCGGTCTGCCCCGGCTCTCGCCGACGGTGCCCGACGGCGCTCCACCGGTGCGGCTGTGGGCCAAGTTGGAGGATCGGAACCCGACCGGCAGCATCAAGGACCGGGCCGCGCTGTTCATGGTCCGCGCCGCCGAGGAGGCCGGTCGGCTCCGCACGGGTGACACCATCCTCGAGCCGACCAGCGGCAACACCGGCATCTCGCTGGCCATGGTGGCGAAGCTGCGCGGCTACCGGCTGGTCTGTGTGATGCCGGAGAACGTCTCGACCGAGCGGGTTCAGCTGCTCCGGATGTACGGTGCCGAGATCATTTTCTCGCCGGCGGTTGGGGGTTCCAACCAGGCTGTCGCCACCGCCAAGCAGATCTCCGCCGAGCATCCGGACTGGGTGATGCTCTACCAGTACGGCAACGAGGCCAACGCCCGGGCGCACTACGAGACGACCGGGCCGGAGCTGCTGCACGACCTGCCCACCATCACGCACTTCGTGGCCGGGCTGGGCACCACGGGCACCCTGATGGGCACCGGCCGTTACCTGCGGGAGAAGGTCGACGGCATCCAGGTCGTGGCCGCCGAGCCGCGCTACGGCGAGGTGGTCTACGGGCTGCGCAACATCGACGAGGGGTACGTGCCGGAGCTGTACGACGCGTCGGTGCTCTCCCGGCGTTTCTCGGTGGGCACCCGGGACGCGGTGCTGCGCACCCGGCAGCTCGTCGAGGTGGAGGGCATCTTCGCCGGGTTCTCCACCGGCGCGATCCTGCATGCCGCGCTCGCGGTGGCGCACGAGGCGGTCCGCGACGGCCGTCGCGCCGACGTGGCGTTCGTGGTCTGCGACGGCGGCTGGAAGTACCTGTCCACCGGCGCGTACGGCGGCACCCTCGCGGACGCCGAGGACGCCCTGGAGGGGCAGCTCTGGGCGTGACCGGAATGGTCGTTGGGTACGGGCCGTCGATGCGCGCGTCGACGGCCCGTAGGCTGCCCGGCGCGCCGTGAGCGGGTGTCACGTTCGTGACAACTTCCAGTGGATGATTCTTGCCGCCAGGCACCCGGGCGTAGGCTGCGCAGCGTGGCGTACGCGTCGGTAGAGATCACGGCTGGAACGATGGCCGACTCGGATGCTACTGACAGTGATGGCGAGACAACCCGATGCGACTGACCGTCCTGGGTTGCGCCGGCAGTTTTCCCGGCCCGGAGTCCCCGTGCTCGGCCTACCTCGTCGAGGCCGACGGCTTCCGGCTCCTGGTCGACTTCGGTTCGGGGTCGATGTCCAGCCTCCAGCGGTACGCGGGGCTGCACGCCCCGGACGCGATCCTGCTGACCCACCTGCACTGTGATCACATCCTCGACGCCGTGACGTACGTGGTGGTCCGCCGGTACGCTCCGCAAGGCCCCTATCCGGCGCTGCCGGTGTACGCGCCCTCCGGCGCACCGGACCGGCTCAGTGCCGCGTACCACGACGACGGCACCATCGACGACGTGTACCAGTTCTACGCGCTCGAGCCGGGCACCTTTCCGATCGGCCCGTTCACGGTCACCGTCGACCGGGTCAACCATCCCGTCGAGACGTACGGGGTGCGCCTGGAGCACAACGGCCGGTCGCTGTGCTACTCGTCGGACACCGCGCCCTGCGACGCGTTGCTGCGGCTGGCCCAGAACGCCGACGTCTTCCTGTGCGAGGCGAGCTTCCTCGACGGGGTGGACAATCCGCCGGATCTGCACCTGACGGGCCGGGAGGCCGGCGAGACGGCGACGAAGGCGATGGTGGGCCGGCTCCTGCTCACCCACCTGGTGGCCGCGTGGGGCAGTGAGGCGCACACGCTGGAGTCGGCCGCCGCCGCGTACACCGGCCCGCTCGAGGTGGTCCGGGCCGGCGCGAGCTACGACATCTGACCCGGGCGCGTCCCGGTCCGTCGTGCGGCCGGCGGTGTTGTGCCGAACTGTTCGCCGGCCGGTCAGCGGACCGTCGTCTGCCGCACCCATGGCACCCGCACGGTGTGGGCATGCGGATCGCCATCGTGACCGAGTCGTTCCCGCCGGATGTGAACGGCGTCGCGCACTCCGTGGTGCGTACGGCGGAGCATCTGCTCGCCCGGGGCCACGAGCCGGTCGTCATCGCACCCTCCCCGCCTGGGGCCGGACGGCAGGACATCGAGCGGATGCCGTACCCGGTGGTGCGCATCCCCAGCGTGCCGTTGCCGCGTTACCAGGGCTTCCGGCTGGGCGTGCCGACCACCACCCGGTTGTCCGGGGCGCTGCTGTCGGCCGCACCGGACGTCGTCCACCTGGCCAGCCCGTTCATCCTCGGTGCGCGGGCGGCCACGCTGGCCAGCCGGCACGGGCTGCCCACCGTGGCGGTGTACCAGACCGACGTCGCCGCGTACGCCCGGGCGTACCGGGTGAGCTGGGGTGAGGCGGCGGCGTGGCGACGGATCCGGGAGATCCACAATTCGGCGCACCGGACCCTCGCCCCGTCCACCCGGGCCGCCGCCGACCTGATCGCCAACGGGGTGCAGCGGATCTGGTTGTGGGGTCGGGGTGTGGACGCCGTCCGGTTCGATCCGGCGAAACGCTGCGCGGCGCTGCGGCAACGGCTGGCGCCCGGCGGTGAGCTGCTGGTCGGCTACGTCGGCCGGCTCGCTCCGGAGAAGCGGGTGGACCTGCTGGCGGCGACATCCCGGCTGCCGGGCGTGCGGGTGGTGGTGGCCGGTGACGGCCCGGCCCGCCGCCAGTTGGCCCGGACGCTGCCCGGGGTGAGCTTTCTGGGCGTGCAGCACGGCGAGGACCTGGCCCGGCTCTACGCCAGCCTGGACGTGTTCGTGCACACCGGGCCGCACGAGACGTTCGGCCAGACCCTCCAGGAGGCGCTGGCCTCCGGGGTGCCGGTGGTGGCGCCGGCCAGCGGCGGTCCGCTCGACCTGGTCGACGAGGGCGTCACCGGGCTGCTGGTGCCGCCGAACGACGGCGACGCGCTGGCCGCGGCGGTGGCCGACCTGGCCGGCGACGCCGGCCGGCGGCGGGCGTACGGCCTGGCCGCCCGGGCCGCGGTCAGCCGGCGCAGCTGGGCCGCCGTCGGCGACGAGCTGATCGGGCACTACCACGCGGTACGGGCCTCGACCGCCACCGTCGGCCTGCCGGCCGCCTCATGACCGGCACGGCCCGCGGACTGCGGATCGTGCGGCTCGCCAACTTCGTGACCGCCCGCTCCGGTGGTCTGCGCACGGCGTTGCGCCACCTCGGCGAGGGGTACCGGGCCGCCGGGCACGATCCGGTGCTGGTGGTGCCCGGCGAACGGGCCGCCGACGAGTCGTACCCGTGGGGGCGGGTGGTCACCTTGCCCGGTCCGGAACTGCCGGGCAGCGGCGGTTACCGGCTGTTGGCCGGCCGCCGCCGGTTGACCCGCCTGCTCGCCGAGCTGGCCCCGGACCGGCTGGAGGTCTCGGACCGGTCGTCGCTGCGCTGGACGGGACGGTGGGCGCGGGCGCACGGGGTGCCGTCGGTGATGGTGTCGCACGAGTCGCTGACCGGGCTGCTCGGCCAGTGGGGCGTTCCGGACGCGCTGCGCTGGGCGACCGCCGACCGGCTCAACCGGGCGACCAGCCATGCGTACGACCGGATCGTCTGCACGACCCGGTGGGCGGCCGAGGAGTTCGACCGGATCGGCGCCGGCAACGTGGACCTGGTGCCGCTCGGGGTGGACCTGGACACGTTCCACCCGGACCGGGCCGAGCCACGGCTGCGTGAACGCTACGCCGACACCACGGAGCTGCTGCTGGTGCACTGTGCCCGGCTGTCCCCGGAGAAGCGGCCGGAGCTGGCCGTGCAGGCCCTCGCCGAGCTGCGGCGCGCGGGCGTACCGGCGGTCCTGGTGATGGCCGGGGACGGCCCACTGCGCGCCGCGCTGGCCCGGCAGGCCGCCGGGCTGCCGGTCACGTTCACCGGCTTCCTGCCCGACCGCGCGGCGGTGGCCGCGCTGCTGGCGAGCGCCGACGTCGTGCTCGCCCCCGGCCCGGTGGAGACCTTCGGCCTGGCCGGGCTGGAGGCGTTGGCCTGCGGCACCCCGGTCGTGGTCAACGCGGCCAGCGCCCTGCCCGAGGTGGTCGGCGCCGCCGGGGTCGCCGCGTACGGCTCGGGGGCGGCGATGGCCGAGGCGGTGAGCCGCCTGGCGGCCCGGCCGCAGGCGCAGCGGCGGCGGGCCGCCCGGGCGCGGGCCGAGGAGTTCGGCTGGCCGGCGGCGGTCGCCGGGTTCCTCCGCGTGCACGACGCGGACGCTGGTCGGGACACCCGGGCGGAGGTGGATCACCGCACCGCATAGGGTGCAGGCATGGCGCGACCTGACGGGCGAGGGCCCTCTCAACTTCGACCGGTGACCCTGACGCGGGGCTGGAGCACCCACCCGGAGGGCTCGGTGCTCGTCGAGTTCGGCGGCACCCGGGTGCTCTGCACGGCGAGCGTCACCGAGGGGGTGCCCCGCTGGCGCAAGGGCTCCGGGCTCGGCTGGGTGACCGCCGAGTACGCCATGCTGCCCCGGGCCACCAACACCCGCTCCGATCGGGAGAGCGTCAAGGGCCGGGTCGGTGGCCGTACCCACGAGATCTCCCGCCTGATCGGCCGCAGCCTGCGGGCCGGCATCGACCTCAAGGCGCTCGGCGAGAACTCGGTGGTGCTCGACTGCGACGTGCTCCAGGCCGACGGCGGCACCCGCACGGCAGCGATCACCGGCGGGTACGTCGCGCTGCACGACGCGGTGGGCTGGCTGGCCGCCCGCAAGGCCCTCGCCGGCAAGCCGGAGAAGGTCATGCACCGGTCGGTGGCGGCGGTCAGCGTCGGCATCATCGCCGGCGAGGCCCGCCTCGACCTCTGCTACGAGGAGGACGTCGCCGCCGAGGTCGACATGAACGTGGTGTGCACCGGCGCGGGTGACTTCGTCGAGGTGCAGGGCACCGGTGAGGCGGGCGTGTTCGCCCGCGACCAGCTCGACAGCCTGCTCGACCTGGCCGTGGCCGGGTGCGCCGAGTTGGCCGAAGCCCAGCGGAAGGCTCTCTCGTGAACAAGGTCCTGCTGGCCACTCGCAACCGCAAGAAGTTGGTCGAACTCCAGCGGATCCTGGACGCCGCGCTCGGCGCGCACCGGATCGCCCTGCTCGGGCTGGACGACGTCGAGCAGTACGCGGAACTGCCGGAGACCGGCCTGACCTTCGGCGAGAACGCGCTGATCAAAGCGCGGGAGGGCTGCCGGCAGAGCGGGCTGCCCACCATCGCCGACGACTCCGGTCTCGCGGTGGACGCGCTCAACGGCATGCCCGGCGTGTTCAGCGCCCGCTGGTCCGGCAAGCACGGCGACGACCAGGCCAACCTCCAACTGGTGCTGGACCAGATCGCCGACGTGCCGGACGAGCAGCGGGCGGCCTCGTTCGTCTGCACGGTCGCTCTCGTGCTGCCCGGCGGCAAGGAACACCTCGTCGACGGCCGGCAGTCCGGGCGGGTGCTGCGCGCCCCGCGCGGTGACGGTGGGTTCGGCTACGACCCGATCTTCCTGGGCGACGGGCAGGACCGGACCAACGCCGAGCTGACCCCGGCCGAGAAGGACGCGATCAGCCACCGGGGCAAGGCGCTGCGCGAGCTGGCGAAGCTGGTCGCCAATGTGCTGCCGCCGGCCGCCTGACGGGCGTGCGGTGCTGCCGCCCGCCGCCTGACCCGCGGCGGGCGACAGCGATCGAGCGGAGGTCAGCCCAGCGGGCCGACCTCCCGTTCGATGGCGGCGCGCAGCTCCGGGCCGGCGAGCACCGCGCGGGCCGCCTCCATGACGGGCGCGAGGAACACGTCCGGGCCGGGCTCGCCGGCCGCGCCACCCAACGCGGCGACCGCGGCCCGACCGGCCGGCGACGGCACCAGCGGGGCACGCAGCTGGAGCCCGCGTACGCCGGCCAGCAGCTCCACCGCGAGCAGGCTGGTCAGATTGTCCAGTACGGTCCGCAGCTTCTTCGCCGCGGCCCAGCCCATCGAGACGTGGTCCTCCTGCATGCCGCTGGTGGGCAGCGAGTCCACCGACGCGGGGGCGGCCAGCCGCCGGTTCTCCGCGACGATCCCGGCGGCCGTGTACTGGGCGATCATCAGCCCGGAGTTCACCCCGGCGTCGGGGGAGAGGAACGCGGGCAGTTCCCGGGAACGGGTCACGTCGAGCAGCCGGTCCACCCGCCGCTCGGCGATCGCGCCGACCTCGGCGGCGGCGATGGCGAGGAAGTCAGCGGCGAAGCCGAGCGGCGCGCCGTGGAAGTTGCCGGTCGACTCGACCCGGCCGTCGGGCAGCACCACCGGGTTGTCCACCACCGAGACCAGCTCCCGGGCCGCGACCGTGCGGACGAAGTCGAGGGTGTCCCGGGCCGCGCCGGCCACCTGCGGGGCACAGCGCATCGAGTACGCGTCCTGCACGGCGTGCGCCAGGTCGTCGCGGTGCGAGTCCATCACGCGGGAGTCCTGCAACAGCCGGTGGATGTTCGCCGCCGAGGCCGCCTGCCCGGGGTGCGGCCGGATCGCGTGCAGCTCGGGCAGGAACGGCCGCTCCGAGCCGAGCATCGCCTCGATGGCGAGCGCGGCGGTCACGTCGGCCATCGCGAACAGGTGCTCCGCGTCGTGGATGGCCAGCAGCAGCATCCCGAGCATGCCGTCGGTGCCGTTGATCAGCGCCAGCCCCTCCTTGGCCGCCAGCTCGATCGGCTTGAGCCCGGCGGCGGCCAGCACGTCAGCCGCGTCGCGTCGCTCACCGGCCGGGCCGAGCCCCCAGCCCTCGCCGAGCAGCACCAGCGCGCAGTGCGCCAGCGGCGCCAGGTCACCGGAGGCACCCAGCGAGCCGTGCTCCGGCACCCACGGGGTGATGTCGTGGTTGAGCAGGTCGACCAGCGCCTCGGCGACGAGCGGGCGGACCCCGGAGCGGCCCAGCGCGAGGGACCGGACGCGCAGCAGCATCATGGCCCGGACGACCTCGCGGGGCATGGGCGCGCCGACCCCGGCGGCGTGCGAGCGGATCAGCGCGTGTTGCAGCTCGGCCCGCCGCTCCGGGGCGACGAAGGTGTTGGCCAGCGCCCCGAATCCGGTCGACACGCCGTACACGGGCCGCCCGGCGGCCTCGATGCCGTCCACGATGGCGCGGCTGGTCGCCATCGCCTCCCGGGTGGCCGGAGCGAGGAGCACCGTGGCGGTGCCGCGCGCCACCGCGAGCACGTCGTCGGCGGAGATTCCGGTGGGCTGGATGGTCACGGTCGTCATTGCGGAGCTCCGTTGCGTATTACCTGGCGGATCAGGGGGACACCGGGCCGGTAGGCCAGGTGCAGGTACGACGGCGCGTCCAGGACGACCAGGTCGGCCCGCGCGCCGGGGGTGAGGACACCGATGTCGTCGCGGCGCAGCGCCCGCGCGCCGCCGGCGGTCGCGGCCCAGACCGCCTCCGCCGGGGTCATCCGCATCTCGCGGACCGCGAGGGCCACGCAGAACGGCATCGACGAGGTGTACGACGAGCCGGGGTTGCAGTCGGTGGCAAGGGCCACGGTGACGCCGGCGTCGAGCAGCCGACGCGCGTCCGGGTAGGGCGAGCGGGTGGAGAACTCGGCGCCGGGCAGCAGGGTCGCGACGGTGGTGGTGTGCGCGCCCGCGAGCGCGTCCACGTCCGCGTCGGACAGGTGGGTGCAGTGGTCGACGCTCGCCGCGCCCAGTTCCACACCGAGCTGGACGCCCGCGCCGGGACCGAGCTGGTTGGCGTGCAGTCGGACGCCCAGCCCGGCAGCCTGCCCGCAGGCCAGGATCGCGCGGGCGTGGTCGACGTCGAAGGCGCCCCGCTCGCAGAACACGTCGATCCACGTCGCGTACGGCGCGGCGGCGGCCAGCATCGGGCCGCAGACCAGCCCGACGTAGTCGTCGGGGCGGTCGGCGTACTCGCTCGGCACCACGTGCGCGCCCAGGAACGTGGTCTCGGTGCTGGTCTCGGCGGCGATCCGCAGTGAGCGGGCCTCGTCGGCGACGGTCAGGCCGTACCCACTCTTGATCTCCATGGTCGTGGTGCCCTGGCGCAGCGCCTCCCCGCGCAGCCGGCGCACGGTGGCCCGCAGCTCGTCGTCGGTGGCGGCCCGGGTCGCGCCGACCGTGGTGCGGATGCCGCCGCCGGTGTAGGGCTGCCCGGCCATTCGCGCGGCGAACTCGGCGGCCCGGTCACCGGCGAAGACCAGGTGAGCGTGGCTGTCCACGAAGCCGGGCAGCACGGCGGCCCCGCCGGCGTCGATCCGCCGGTCCGCGGCCGGCGCGTACGCGGCCGCACCGACCCAGGCCACCCGGCCGTCCTCGACCAGTACGGCCGCGTCCCGGCGGATGCCCAGCGGATCCTCGCCGGGGCCGTTGGTGACCAGCTCCCCGATGTTGTCCACCAGCAGGCTGCCGCTCACGAGGGCGTCACCGCCTCGATGGCCGCCGCCAGCTCGGCCGGCACGTCGACGCTCAGGTGCCGGCCCTCGGCCACCACCATCCGGCCGTCCACCACGACCTGCTCGACGTCCGCGGCGGAGGCCGCGAAGAACGCGCCGACCGGTGGCACCCCGGCGGTACGGGCGCTGTCCAGCCGTACCGTCACCAGGTCGGCGCGGGCGCCGACGGCGATCCGCCCGGCGTCGGCCCACCCCAGCGCGGCGTGCCCGGTGGCGGTTGCCGCGGTCAGCAGGTCGACCGGGGTGAAGTGGCCGCGGCGGCGGGTGCGCAGCCGCTCGTCCAACTCCACCGCCCGGGCCTCCTCGAACAGGTCGATCACGGCGTGGCTGTCGCTGCCCAGGCTCAGCCGGATCCCCGCGTCGGCCATCCGCCGGGCCGGCCCGATGCCGTCAGCCAGGTCCCGTTCGGTGGTCGGGCAGAGACACACCCCGGTCCGGCTGTCGGCGAGCAGCGTCACGTCGCCGCTGGTCGGGTGCGTGGCGTGTACGGCTGTGGTGTCCGGACCGAGCACGCCGTGCTCGGCCAGCAGCGCGGTGGGCGTGCGGCCGTGCACGGCCCGGCACTCGTCGTTCTCGGCGGGCTGTTCGGAGAGGTGCACGTGCAGGGGCGCCTGCCGGTCGCGGGCCCAGTCGGCGACCGTGCCGAGCTGGTCGGCGGGCACCGCGCGTACCGAGTGCACGGCCGCGCCGACCCGCACGTGGGCGTCGGTCGGCTGCAACGCCGACACCCGTTGCGCCCACCGGGCCGCGTCGCCGTCGCCGAAGCGCCGCTGCGGTCCGGCGAGGGGCCGGCCGTCCACTCCGGCGCTCAGGTAGCAGGCGTCGAGCAGGGTGAGCCGGATCCCGGCGTGCGCGGCGGCCTCCACCAGCGCGGCGCCCATCGCGTTCGGGTCGTCGTACGCGCCGCCGTCGGGTCGACGGTGCAGGTAGTGGAACTCGCCGACGCAGGTGATGCCCACGAGCGCCATCTCGGCGTAGACGGCGCGCGCCAGGGCCAGGTAGGTGTCCGGGTCCAGCCGGTCCGCGACGACGTACATCCGGTCCCGCCAGCTGAAGAAGTCACCCCGACCGCCGTGGGTACGCCCGCGCAGCGCCCGGTGGAAGGCGTGCGAGTGCACATTTGACAGGCCGGGCAGGGTGAGGCCGGGCAGCGGCACGGCGTCGGCGTACACGTCCACGCCGGCGCTCGGCCGCCCGGGGGCCGCCAACGCGGTCACACCGGTGATCCGTCCCCCGTCGGTCTCGATCAGCACGTCCGGGGTCGGTTGGGCGAGATCGGGCAACCAGGCGTACTCGGCCAGCCAGCGGGTCGGCGTCACCGGCATGTCAGCTCCTCCAGCGCCCGGGCCAACGCGCGTACCCCGGCCGCGCAGTCGGCGTCGCGCGCCGCCTCGGCGGGGGAGTGCGACACCCCGGTCGGGTTGCGCACGAAGAGCATGGCCGTGGGCAGGTGCGCGGCGAGCACCCCGGCGTCGTGTCCCGCACCGGTGGGCAGCACCGGCGCGTCGAGCAACGTGGCCAACCGCTTGGCCAGCCCGCCGTCGAAGGCGACCAGCGGGGTCACCGACTCCTCGGTGACCGTCACCTCCGTACCGTCGCGGCGGGCCCGCTCGGCCAGCTTGCCGCGCACGGCGTCGACCAGCCCGCTCAGCGTCTCCGGGTCGGCCGCGCGGGCGTCCAGCCAGCCGGTCACCTTCGACGGAATGGCGTTGGTGGCGTTGGGTTCGACGGAGACCCGGCCCACCGTGGCGTGCGCGCCGCGCAGCCGGGCCTCCTTGTTGGCTGCCAGCACCGTGAACGCGTAGGTGAGCATCGGGTCGCGGCGATCGGCCATCCGGGTGGTGCCCGCGTGGTTGCCCTCGCCCACGACGTCGAAGCGCCAGCGGCCGTGCGGCCAGATCGCGCTGGCCACCCCGACCGGCGCGTCCGCGTCGACCAGTGCGCGGCCCTGCTCGACGTGCAGCTCCACGAACGCGCCGAACCGGCCCAGCAGGTCCGGACGGGCGCCCGCCGGCGGCCCGCCCAACGCCTCGGCGAAGCTCACCCCGGCCGCGTCGCGCAGCCCGGCCGCGCGGTCGGCCGCCAGCGCGCCGGTGAGCAGCCGCGACCCCAGGCAGGGTACGCCGAAGCGCGCCCCCTCCTCCTCCACGAACGCGGCCAGCACCAGCGGCCGGTCCGGGGCCACACCGGCGGCACGCAACTCGTCCACGGCCAGGAACGCGCTCACGATGCCGAGCGGCCCGTCGTACGCCCCGCCGTGCGGCACCGAGTCGAAGTGACTGCCGGTCAGCACCGCGTCGGAGCCCTCGGGCTCACCCCAGTGGGCGAAGAGGTTGCCGTTGCCGTCCTCGGTGACCGGCAGGCCCCGCCGCTGCGCCTGCGACCGGAACCAGGCCCGCAGCTCCCGCTCGGGCTCGGTCAGCGCGTAGCGCAGATAACCACCGCTGCCGGCGTCCCGCCCGACCGGCGCGATCTCGTCCCACAGCGCCCGGAAACGGCTCGCCAGGTCGCCGCTCACGCGGCACCTCCTATGTTCGCGACTGCGGGGCTCCGCTGCGCTGCACTCCTCGCGCTCACGCGGCCCCCTCGGCCATCGGGATGCGGACGCCGGTGCGCTCGGCGACCTCGCGGGCGCTGTCGTAGCCGGCGTCGACGTGCCGGATGACGCCCATCGCCGGGTCGTTGGTGAGCACCCGCTCGATCTTCTGCCCGGCCAGGACGGTGCCGTCGGCCACGCAGACCTGCCCGGCGTGGATCGACCGTCCGATGCCGACACCTCCGCCGTGGTGAATGGACACCCAGGAGGCGCCGCTGGCCGTGTTGACCAGCGCGTTGAGCAGCGGCCAGTCGGCGATGGCGTCGGAGCCGTCGGCCATCCCCTCGGTCTCCCGGTACGGGCTGGCCACGCTGCCGGTGTCCAGGTGGTCCCGACCGATGACGACCGGGGCGGAGAGCTCGCCGGAGGCGACCATGTCGTTGAACCGCACGCCCGCCCGGTCCCGCTCGCCCTGGCCGAGCCAGCAGATCCGGGCCGGCAGGCCCTGGAAGGCGACCCGCTCGCCGGCCAGCTTGATCCATCGGGCCAGCGACTCGTTCTCCGGAAACAACTCCAGGATGGCCCGGTCGGTGGCGGCGATGTCCGCCGGGTCGCCGGAGAGCGCGGCCCACCGGAACGGCCCCCTGCCCTCGCAGAACAACGGCCGGATGTACGCCGGCACGAAGCCGGGGAAGTCGAAGGCGCGCTGGTAGCCGCCGAGCTGCGCCTCGCCGCGGATCGAGTTGCCGTAGTCGAAGACCTCGGCGCCGGCATCGAGGAAACCGACCATCGCCTCGACGTGCCGCGCCATCGACGCCCGCGCCCGGTCGGTGAACTCGGCCGGCTTGGCCTTCGCGTAGTCGCGGGCGTCGGCCAGCTCCACCCCCACCGGCAGGTACGCCAGCGGGTCGTGGGCACTGGTCTGGTCGGTCACGATGTCGATCTCGACGCCACGGCTGAGCAGCTCGGGGAAGACCTCGGCGGCGTTGCCGACCACGCCGACGGAGAGCGCGCGCCGGTCCCGCTTGGCGGCGCGGACCCGCTCCACCGCGTCGTCCAACGAGTCGGCGACCTCGTCCAGGTAGCGGTCGTGCACCCGGCGGTCCAGCCGGGTGCGGTCCACGTCGACGATCAGGCAGACGCCACCGTTCATGGTCACCGCGAGTGGCTGCGCGCCGCCCATCCCGCCACAGCCGGCGGTCAGCGTGAGCGTGCCGGCCAGCGTTGCCTGGAACCGCTTCGCGGCGACCGCCGCGAACGTCTCGTAGGTGCCCTGGAGGATGCCCTGCGTGCCGATGTAGATCCAGGAGCCGGCGGTCATCTGCCCGTACATGGTCAGGCCGAGCTGTTCGAGGCGCCGGAACTCCGGCCAGGTCGCCCAGTCACCGACCAGGTTGGAGTTGGCCAGCAGCACCCGGGGCGCCCACTCGTGCGTCCGCAGCACGCCGACCGGCCGGCCCGACTGGACCAGCATCGTCTCGTCCTCGCGCAGATCGGTCAGCGTGCGGACCAACGCGTGGTACGACGGCCAGTCCCGGGCGGCCTTGCCGGTGCCCCCGTAGACGACCAGGTCGTCGGGGCGTTCGGCCACCTCGGGGTCGAGGTTGTTCATGAGCATTCGCAGGGCGGCCTCCTGCGGCCACCCCCGGGCGGTGAGCTGGCTGCCCCGTGCGGCACGGACGGGCTGGGTCATCTCTGGTCTCCTCCGGTCAACCGAGGAACAACTGTCGGCGGGCCGCGGAGGCTTCGAACGCCTCCAGTCGGCGCTGGGTGTCGGCCGGCGCGGCGTCGCAGATCGCCTGCAACAGCACCATGGCCAGGGTCATCGGTGCGGTGTGCAGGTCGAAGACGAGCTGGGCGCCGACCGCGGCGGGCAGCACCACATCGGCGTGCTCGGTGGCCGGGCTCACCGGCGAATCGGTGATCGCCACCACGGTCAGCCCGGCGGCGCGTGCCTCGCGCAGCGCGTCCAGGGTCTCCCGGGGGTAGCGGGGCAGCACGAAGGCGAGCACGGCGGACGCGCCGGCCTCGGCGGCCTGCTCCAGGCGGTCGGTCAGCATGGTGCCGCCGTCGTCGAGGACCCGCACGTCCGGGTGCACCTTGGCGGCGAAGTAGGCGAAGTACGCGGCCAGCGGCGCGGCGGCGCGCAGGCCGAGCACCGGTAGCGGGCGGCTGGCGGCGAGCAGCCGGCCGGTGCTGGCGATCCGGTCCCGGTCGGCGAGCTGGCCGGCCAGTCGGTCCAGGTTGCCCATCTCGGCGCGTACCGCCTGCTGAAGTTCGTTGCCGGCGTCCGTCGGCCGGCCGGCGGCGGCGGTCAGGTCGCGCAGTCGACGGCGCAGCGCCGGGTAGCCGTTGTGGCCGAGCGCGACGGCGAACCGGGTGACCGACGGCTGGCTGACCCCGGCCAGTTCGGCGACCTCGGCCGCCGACAGGTACGCCACGGCCGGGGCGTGCTGCACGAGGCAGTGCGCGATCCGCCGCTGGGTGGGGGTGAGCCGCACTCCGTCGAACAGGTCGAGCACCTGATCGACCGGCGCTCCGGCAGCTCCTTCATTCACACCGCGACTCTATGCATGAAAACTTTCAGAGGCAATGGTCGGACGATCGGACACATCACCGACGATCGGCGATGTGAGATCTACCGATTCGATGATTGTTGCCCTGATTGGTGGCCCCAGCGGTGACGCACCGCGCTGGAGCGGTGATTGTAGGATCCGCACGGCGGTTGGACAGAGGAGTCGCGCATGCAGCCGGAAGGCCCCTACCGGTTCACCCACCCGCTGGGTGGATCTCCGGTCGGCACGGCGTGGGCTGCCATCGACGAACACGGCCGGCTCGTGACCGTCGCGGTGCTGGACGCCACCGTCGCCGGCACCGCCGGTTGGCGCGAAGCCTTCGCCGGCACCGCGAACACCCTCGCCCAGGGCTCCGACGCGATGTCGTTCGCGTACGCCGACTTCTCGGCCACCGCGCCCTGGGTCGCGTATCCCGCCGAAGCGGGTCCCGGCGCCGAGAAACTGTTCCGGGCCCTCGGCGTGGAATACACAGCCGCACCGGCCCTGCCGGTCTCCGCGCCGCCGGTCTCCGCCTCCCCGGTGTCGAGTACGCCGGTCTCCAGCCCGCCGCCGGTGTCCGGCGCGCCCCGATCGGCGGCCGACATGCCGCACGCCCCCTGGGCCGTGCACGCGAACCCGGTGTCCAGTCAGCCGGTGTCCGCGTCCCCGCAGCCGGTCTCGGGCGCGCCCACATCACCGTCCGCCGCGGACACGATGGCGGGCACACCCGTCGACGTTCCCGGGCCACCGATCGCGCAGACCCGTCCGGTGGTGCCGCTGGCCGATCCGTTCGCCGCTCCCGTCCGTCGCATCAAGCTCTCCGAACCCCGCCCGCGGCGTACCGGGCTCTGGGCGGGAGCGGCGGCGCTGGTCCTGGTGGTGCTCGCCGGAGTCGGCGGCGTGGTGATCTGGGGCGGCGGGTCGGACGACCCGGGCAAGCCGCAGACCGGGCCCACCACGAGCATCCTGTCGCCGGCGATCCCGACGACACCACCGCAGTCGCCCGGCATCGAACCGCCCAAGCCGGGCGCGTGGCCGACGCAGTGGCCACGGTTCAACGAGCGGGACACCGTCCGTACCCTGACTGATCTCGATGGCCTGGGCTTCCCGGTGAAGGTCCCGACGACCTGGCAGTGCACGCTCGCCGCCCGTGCCGAGGGGATCGTCAAGTACCAGTGCGGCACCGCCGCGACGGGCAACCAGGCGATCGGCGGCGAAGTGATCGTGCGTGAGTGCCCGCAGCCGTGCACCGACCAGTGGCAGAATGCCATGCGCTCGGTCGAGGAGGCGTGGGGTGCGCAGTGGATCCGCAGCGGCCTGTACGCGAGCTACGCCGAGCAGATCATCGAGGTCGACGGCACGCAGCGACACGGCCTCGTCGTGGTCGCCTACTTCCGCAGCGGGGAAGAAGGAGCCATCAACCGTCAGCTCGTGATCCGGATGACCTCGCCGGTGCCCGAGGCGTACCAGTTGCGACGCTTCGCCAGCTACATCCGCGACGTGGTCGTCTTTTGACCGGGTCGAGCGGAGAGGCGCCGACGAGCCTCGCGCCGTCCACACCGGACGCCGGTCTTCGGCCCCTCGCCGACCAGTCGGTTGCGCTGATCCATGAGTGGTTCGGCGCCACCGGCGGGTCCGAGCAGGTGTTCCTCCAGATGGCCGAGCTCGTGCCGCACGCCGACCGCTTCGTTCTCTGGAAGGACCACGACGCCACGGTGGACCGGGAGATTCGCGAATCCTGGCTGGCGAAGACCCCGTTGCGGCACAGCAAGGCGCTCGCGCTCCCGCTCATGCCGCTCACCTGGCGGACGCTGACCCGCAGGAAGTACGACGTGGTCCTCTCGTCGAGCCACGCGTTCGCGCACACCGTGAAGATCGGCGACCCGGAGCGCACCCGCCACCTGAGCTACGTCCACTCGCCCGCACGCTACGTCTGGAGCCCGGCCCTCGACCAGCGCGGAGCCAACCCGGCGCTCGCGCCGATGCGCGCCGCCCTGCAGGCCGGTGACAAGCGGCTGAGCCGGCACGTGCACGGCTACGCGGCGAACTCGTTGGAGGTGCGGGAGCGCATCCGCCGCTACTGGGGGCGGGACGCCACGGTGATCAACCCGCCGGTGGAGGTGGACTACTTCGCGGCGGCCCCGCCGGCCGTACGCGACCAGGAACGCTCCTACCTGCTCGGCGTCGGCCGCTGGATCCCGTACAAGAACTTCGACCTGATGATCGAGATCGCGGCGGCGGCCCGGTTGCCGTTGGTGATCGCCGGCGGAGGCCCCGAGGAGGAGAATCTGCGCCGACTCGCCGCCCGCGTCGACGTGTCTGTCGAGTTCGAGGTCAAACCGACCACGGAGCGGCTCCGCGAGCTGTACTGGGGCGCGGCCGTGCTGCTCTACCCCGCTCTGGAGGACTTCGGCATGATCCCGGTCGAAGCGCAGGCCTGCGGGACGCCCGTGGTGGGTTGGGCGCGTGGCGGGCTGCTCGAAACCGTGGTGACCGGCGAGACCGGCTTCCTCCTCGACTCGGGCGACCCGGGCGCGTACGTGGACCCGATCCGTCGGGCGTCGCACCTGCCCGCGCAGGCGGCAATGACCAACGCCCAACGGTTCACACGACAGGCATTTCAGGCGAACTTGGCCCGGTGGCTGTCCGAGCAGGCGTCATCGTGACCGCCTCCGTGCCGGATCGTCCCCGAGCGGGCGACGCACCCGTGGCGAACGTGCTGATGCTGGGCACCGCCGAATGGGACTCTCCGATCGCGACGAACCAGCACTACGTCGCGCGAGAGTTAGCCCGGACCGCGAACGTCACGTTCGTCGAGTCACTGGGCCTGCGCCGGCCCACGCTCCGCCGTGACGACGTGGTCCGGATGGCGTCGCGGCTCCGCCGCGCGCTGGGCGGCCGGGAGGTCCCGGCGCAGCGGCCCCGCCCGGCGGGCACACAGATCGTGTCGCCGCTCGTGCTGCCGGTGCACCGCAGGCCCACCTACCCGGTCAACCGTGCCCTGCTCCGCCGTGCCACCGCCGACTGGCTCCGGAGCGCACGCCCCCGCGTGCTCTGGACGTTCACGCCGGTCACCTACGGCCTGGAAGAGGCCGCCGACCTCGTCATCTACCACTGCGTCGACCTGCTGGCGACGTTTCCCGGCGTGGACGCCGTCGCGGTCGCCCGCGGCGAGCGCTCGCTGTCGCCGCGCACCGCCGTCGCCGTCGCCACCAGCACGGCCGTCCAGGCGCATCTCGCCGCCGTCGGCTTCCCCCGCATCGAGCTCCTGCCCAACGTCGCGGACGTGTCGGTGTTCACGGCGGCGAGTAAGCCAGCCGCGCACCGCCGACCCGACGTCCTCTTCTCCGGCAACCTCACCGTCCACAAACTCGACCTGCGGCTCCTCGAGGCGATCGCCACCGCCGTACGCGGCCGGGGCGAGCTGCTGCTGGCCGGGCCGCTTGCCGCCGGTGGGGGCAGCTTCGATGCGGAGCTGCGGCAGTTGGAGGCCCTCGGTGCCCGCCACCTTGGCGTCCTCACCCCGGACCAGCTCGCCGAGGCGGCCGGCACGTGTGCCGTGGGCGTCATCCCGTACGCGATCAACGACTACACCCGGGGTGTCAGCCCGCTCAAGTGCTTCGAGTATCTGTCCTCCGGGCTTGCGGTGCTGAGCAGCCCGCTGCCCGCGGTGGCCGAACTCGCGCGGACCAATCCCCACGTGACGGTGGCCGAGGCGGACGACCTGCCCGCTCACCTGCCCGGCCTGCTGCGACCGGTCACCGACGCCGTCGTCGGCGCCCGGATGGCGAGCGCCGCCGAACACGGGTGGGAGGGGCGCGGGGTACTGCTGCGCGACCTGTTGCTTACCGAATTGACCCACGGGCGGTAGCCGGCCATGCGAATCATCGAGCGTGGGCCGCAGCGCGGTCGCACCCCGCGTCGGGCGGTTGCGGCATGACCCGCGTGCTTGTCGTCACCGTCGAGCCGCCCTGGCCGGCACAGCACGGTGGCCGGATCCGCACCGCCCGGGTCGCCGAGGCGCTGAGCCGCGACGCCGAGGTGCATGTCACCTTTCCCGACCACGGCGATCGGCAGCCGGACGCCCCGGTCACGACCCGTCCGCTGCCCTGGTCGCCACCACCGGCCGTCCGCACCCGGGCGTCGGGCCGGCCCCACCTGGGTGGGCACTACCTGGCGCCGGTCGCCGACTCCCTCACGGCGCTGTGCGACGAGTTCCGGCCCGACGCCGTGTACTGGTCGCACTCCTACCTGGCCGCGTGGGCGCCACCGGCGGCACGGCAAGTGCCGCAGGTCGTCGAATTCGCCAACATCGAGAGCCGCCGGCTCGCGACGATGGTGGGGGCGGCCCACGGGTGGCAGCGCGTCGCTCGCCGCGCCGAGGCCGCCAAGGCCGCCTTCTGGGAGCCCCGGGTGGCCGCGCGTGCTGCCCTCTGCGTGGCGCTGTCCCCGCCGGACCGGAACGTGCTGCGCGGGTGGACCAGCGACGTCGTCCTTGCCCCGAACGGTGTGGACGTGTGGCCGTACCAGCCCTCGCCACCCGACGGGTACGTCCTCGCGTTGGCGTCCTACGACTATGAACCCAACGTGCGGGCCCTGCGGACCTTCGTGCGGGACGGGTGGCCACTCGTCCGCGCCGCACTCCCCGTCGCCCGGCTCGTGGTGGCGGGCCGGCGCAGCGAGGCGTTGGCGCGGGAGTTCGCCGACGTACCCGGGGTTTCGGTCCTCGGCACGCTCGACGATGTGGCCGACGCGTACGCCGGGGCTGCCCTGACCGTCGCTCCCGCCACAACCGGCGGCGGCGCCCAGCTCAAGCTGACCGAGTCGATGTCGCGGGGCCGGTGTGTCGTCATGAGCTCGTTCGCGGCGCAGGGCCTCCCGGCCGCGATACGCGGCGTGGACTCGCACCGGGTGGCCGACAATCCGCACTCCTTCGCCGGCTCGGTGGTCGACGCACTGCGGGACTCGTCCACGCGCCACGTCCGGGAGCTGGCGGGCTGGCGACGGTGCGCGACGCTCGGCTGGCCCGAGACCGTTCGCGAGCTGGTCGACGCCATCTCCATGCTCGTCAGCCGGACGGCCACACCGTGATCCGCCGCGTCCACCTCGTCGAGTCCGGCGGCCGGGGCGGGGTCTTCAACCACTCCGTCGAGGTCGCCGCCGGCCTGGGCGGACTCGGCGTCGACGTGGTCGTGCACACCGCCGACGACTGCGACGCAGCACCGGCTCCGGTGACCCTCTGCCGATGCGTCACCTGGCACCGCACCTCACCCAACCGTCGGGTCCGGCAGGCCCGGACGTCGACGCGCTACCTGCTTCGCACATTGCCGCACCTGCACCAGGTGATCGGCCCGCAGGACGTCGTGCACATCCAGGGCCTGTTCGCGCTAACCCCAGAACTGATCTCCATCGCCCGGCTGCGTCACGCGACGGTCGTCGCGAGCCCGCACAACACCTTCGTCCGTTCGAACGCCCCCGGTGGCGGGCGGGCGCTGCGCAGTGCGCTGCGGGACGCCGACCGGGTCCTCGTCTACTCGGACGCCGACCGGCGACGCCTTCTCGACCGGGGGGTGGCGAACGTCGACCAGGTGCCCCTGACGCAGTGGACGCCGCCCCCGAAACCGGCGCTCGTCGACAGGTGGCGCACCGAGCTGAACCCGAACGGTGGCAAACTCGCCCTGCTGCCCGGCCAGGTCCGGGCCGACAAGAACCCCGAGCTGTTCGTCCGGGCCGTCGCGCAGTTGCCCGACTGGCGGGGCGCGGTGGTCGGGGAGGATCTCGGGCCGGGCCTGCGAGTCGACGCGCTAATCGACCAGACCGGGTCGGCGGTGACGACCGCGTACCGCTACCTGGGCGTCGACGAGTTCACCGCGCTGGTCGCGGCGGCCGACGTCGTCGTCGCGCCGTACGAGGTGGCCAGCCAGTCCGGTGTCCTCGCCGTGGCGGCCCGACTGGGTGTGCCGACCGCGGTTGCACCCTGCGGCGGCCTGATCGAGCTGGCCACCGCCGTCGCCCGGGACACCAGCGTCGCGGCGATCTCGGAGGCCATCGCCCTCGCCGACGAACGCGGCGCGAAGCCTGTCGACACGACGGACGCCGCGGGCCGGGTCCTCGCCGCGTACACCGCAGCCCGGCGGAGCCAGACGCCATGATCGTCACGATGGTCTCAGTGTCGGACACCGCCGGCGGTGCCGAGGCGCACACCGTCGCGCTCGGTCGAGGGCTGCGCGACCGTGGCCACGACGTCGCCCTGTACGGCCGGTGCCCAGGGTGGGCGGAGCACGGTCTCGACCGCAGCGACATCGGCCTCGGGCCGAAGTGGTCCCGCCGGACGATGACCGCCGGGCTGCTGCGGGTGCCCGTCGAGCGGCACCGGACCCAGGCCATCGCCGAATCCTCCATCTACTACATGCAGTTCAAGCGGGAACAGATCGCGCTGACCGCGCCGCTGGCGCGTCGAGCGCCCGTCGTGTGGACGGAACACGGACGGTGGATGGGCGGCCTGGTCGGTCGTCTGCTCCTCGCCGGTTACGCGCGCGCCGCCGAGCACGTCTCCCGGGTGGTCTGCGTCAGCGAAGCCGTCGCCGCCGACCTCGAACCAGTGGTCGGCCGGGACAAGCTGGTCGTGGTGCCGAACGCGATCGACACCCGCCGGTACGCGGCGCCGCCGGCCCGGGCGCGGGCGGCCCTGCGCCAACGGTTGCTCCCGAGTCGTTTCCACGATCGCCGGGTCGCCGTCCTCGCGGCGCGACTGCACGGCGCGAAACGACACGACCGCGCCGTCGCGGCGGCACTGGCCAGCGGAAGCGCCCTGGTCGTCGTCGGTGACGGTCCGGACCGTGAGCGGCTGAAACGGATCGCCGCCGGAAACCCCGACGTGCACTTCACCGGCCACCGCGACGATGTGCCCCACCTCCTAGCGGCCAGCGACTTCTACATCTACTGCGGCGCGGAGACCGACGGCACGCCGACCTGCGTCCTCGAGGCCGCCGCCGGCGGTCTGCCGATCGTGGCGTTCCGCGGCGATCCGGGTACGGAGCTGATTCCGCACTGCGGGGGCATGGTCATCGGGGAGCCGGCCGACCTGACGGCCGACGCGGTGTCGGCGCTGCTGGAGCAGCGGGGAGCCGGTGTCGCCTACGTCGAGCAGCGGCACGGGCGCGACAGGTGGCTCGACGCGTACGAACGGACCTTCG
The DNA here is from genome assembly GCF_008868155.1 of Micromonospora sp. ALFpr18c. Taxonomy (GTDB): domain Bacteria; phylum Actinomycetota; class Actinomycetes; order Mycobacteriales; family Micromonosporaceae; genus Micromonospora. Next base: position 13,270 of record NZ_WBKR01000001.1, on the reverse strand, counting down.
GGGAGTGCCTCCGATGACCTCATCGGGACAGACGACGACCGAGCCGGCCGACCGGGGCTCCGATGCGACGGCTCCCGCACCGGCCGGCTCGGCGGACGCCACCCGGTCGGCGCGCGGGCTCAGCACCGCCACCGCCGTGTCCCTCGGGCTCCGCCTGCTCGGCATGGTCGTGGGCATGGCGACCACCTCCGTGCTCGCTCGGCACCTGAACCCCAGCGGCTACGGCGTCTTCGCCCTCGCGCTCACCCTCGGTACGGCGGCGGCACAGGTCGCCGACATGGGCACCACGATCACGGTGAGTTCCCGGATCGCGCGGGAGAAGGCGGCGGCCGGCGGCATCCTGACGACCGGCCTGCTCATCCGTACGTCGGTGGCGCTGCTCGCGACCGTCGCCCTGCTCGCCGCCGCCGCCGGCGGGCTGTTCGGGGAGTCGAGCGCTGTCGTGAGCGTCATCGCCATCGCGACGCCGTTGTCCGCGGCGTCCGTTCTCACCGCGGGGGCCACCGCCCGGTTCCGTCCCGAGGTGTCGGCGGTCCTCGCCCTCGTCCAGGGCGTCCTATGGCTGGTGGCGGTCGCCTTCGTCGCCCGGACCGGCGGTGACGTCGTTCTGCTCGCGTGGTTCTTCGTCGCCGTCGTGGCGATCCAGACCGGCATCGGGGTCGCGATCAACCGGAGGTTGGTGCCGCTGGGTCGACCGTCCTGGGCGGAGGCGGGCCGGATCTTCGCGCTGAGCTGGCCACTCGCGATCAGCTCGTTGGCGGTCATGGCCTACTACCGACTGGGCTCGGTGATCCTCTTTCACCTGAAGGGGGCGGCGGAGGTGGGCTACTACTCGGCGGCCTACAAGTTCCTCGACGTCGCCCAGCTCGGGCCGGCGATGCTGGTGGCCCCGCTGCTGCCGGTCGTGGCGACGAGTCTGAACATGGACGCACACCGCCGGAACCTGATCTTCAGCTTGGCGACCCGCACCGGCGTCGTGATCGGTGCGGGTACGGCGGTGCTGCTGATCGCGTTGGCACCCGCCCTCGTCACCTACCTCTACGGTGACGACTTCGGCCCGGCGGTCACGCCCCTGCTCCTGCTGGCGGTGGCCTTCGTCGGCGTTACCCTCGGCTACGTCGGCACGACGATCTGCTCCGCGCTGGGCCTGGTACGACCGATCGCGGTGTTGACCGTCTCGGTGGCGGTGGTCAACCTCGCGGCGCAGTTCTGGGCCTGTGCCCGATGGGGCGCCACCGGCGCGGCGGCCGTCGCCGCGGCGACCGAGTTCGTCATCGGCGCCACCACGTGCCTGCTGGCCGCACGCGCGATGACGTCACGGCTGCCCGTCCGGGAGATGGCGAGCGTCCTCGCCGTGGGCGCCGCCACGGTTCTCGTGCTGTGGCTGGTCCGGCTGCCGTGGCAGGTCGAGGGAGCGCTGGCCGCCGGCATGTTCGGTGTGTCGGTGCTGGGCACCCGGGCGATCACCCTGGCGGACCTCAGGCGGGTCCTGTCCCGCAAAGCCCTCTGAGGCCCTGCTCGCGCCCGTCACCAGGTCTTCCCGGTCCGGAGGTGCTGCCAGGTCAGCCCGGTGCACTCGACCGGCCCGGTGCCGCAGGACAGCGCGGCGTTCGTGTTGGTCGCCCGGCTGCCGTCCACCCGCACCAGTTCGCTGACGTCGACGGCCAGCTCCAGCGCGTACGAGACAAGCGATCCTCCGGCGGCGACCGCCGCTCCCCGTGCGCCCTGCGCGGATCGCAGCCCGTCGCCGCGGAGCACTGCCGCACCCGAGTTGCGCACCCGTGCCACCCCACCCGTCGTGTCGTCGATTGTCACGTTCGACACCGTCAGCTCCGTGGTGGTGTTGAGGTCGACCAGCCAGGGCGTCCCCTCCGTCCGCGTCTGGGTGACGGCCAGCCGCGGCAGGACGTGAGTGGCCGCCGGGGCGGTGAGCAGGGCCCCGCCCCGGCCGGCGATCTGCACGCCAGACACGCTTGCCCGTCGTACCGCCGCGTGGGTCGCCCATCCGGGCATCTCCACCAGGTAACTGTCGCCGCTCGCGGTCAGGCTGACCGCGCGTACGGTCAGCTCGTCCACCACTCCTGCGATCTGGGCGACGGCGGTGCCGGCGGACGTGCCCGCGACGGTCACCCCGCTCACCAGCAGCTGACCGATCGTCGCCGTCTGGGCCACCAGCAGCAGAGGCGCGGCGTCGAGCTGTTCGGCGACCACGTCCTCGACGGTGAGACCGCCGAAGGTGGCCGGCCGGAAGGGTGCGACCCGCACCAGCGGCTCATTCCCGCGGCGCCCCTGGACCCGCAACCCACGTAGCTGTACGCGGCCCACCGCCGAGCCGTTGATGTGCACCATGCCGCCCCGACCGGGCAGCGTGCCGGCCGCGACCTGCTCGACGATCAGATCGTCGACGCGGCCGCCGGTGGTACGCCAGTCGGCGGTGTCGTCACCGATCCAGATGACGTTGTTGCCGGCGAGGCCCGTGACGCCCCGGATGGTCGTGCGCAACGCGGCGGTCTCCGGCGACCCCCCGAGCACCTTGACCAGGGCCGCGAGCGAGGCCACGCTGACGTCCTCGATGACCGTGTCGGTCACCGGTCCGGACACGTCGTCGTACGCCTGCCAGTCGCGGGGGGTGATGGCGACGGTGTCGTCACCCGTCGAGCCGCGGATACCCGAGATCCTGGTCCGCGCGGCGGGCCCCTGGATGTGTACGCCGTCGGAGTGCACCGCGAAACTGATCTCCGTGACGGTGGCGTCGATGACGTCGCCCAGGGAGATTGCGTACTTGTCGCTGGCGGTCCGTACCGTCAGCCTCTTGAGCGTCAGGCCGTCAACCCGGCGCCACCGCAGGGTGTGCAGATCGGGGCCCGTGCCCCCGACCCCGCTCGCGCGGGCCCAGGTTCCGCCGATGACGGTGATGTCCCGGTCCCGGCCGCCCTCAATCACCGCCGCGTTGATGAGCAGGTTGCAGGCGCTGCCGGCCGCCAGGGTGACCGTGCAACCGGACATGATCAGCGTCGTGCCGGTGGGCACCACGAGGGGCGCGCTGACCCGGTAGTGCGCGTTGTCGGCACCGCGTACCAGGCCGCCCGCCCCGCTGCGGAGGGCGGCGTTGAGCACGTCGGTGTCATCGCTCCCGGACGGGGGCGGCAGCAGCACGATGCCCTTCGAGGGCGGGGCGTCACCGGCGAGGACCATGCCGCTGGCGGCGGCGAGGAAGATGCGGCGGGTGATCATCTGCGGCTCCGGGGGTGATCCCGGATGACCATACCGGGTGGCGACCGCCGACTACGCGTACGCCATGTCAACCGTGCGACCGAAACGATAAGCATCGTACTGATGGCCCGGCAATCGGCCGACCGGCGATCCCCGTTCACCCCGCTGGCCGGGGTTGTCGGGGCGAGCTTCCGGCGACGCTCGTGCGCGCCCCTGCTGATACTGTGAGCCGCGTCGGCCGATGTGCCGTGCTGCTCGACCCGCCACATTGTACGGTCGCTCTGGTCACCGGGCTGGCCCTGGCTTTGGTCGCCGGCAGCCGGTTCGGCGTTGTTGTCAGCAGGGTTCGATGTCAGCGAAGGCCGGCCGGACCCGATCTCGGGGCAAAGGCAGCGATGGGTTCCAGAGGAACTGTGACTGATTCCGACACGGACGACGCGGGCATCCGTCCTCCCGAACAGTCCCCCGAACGGGGCACGACCGACAATCCCGATTCCGGGATCCACCTGACGCGTGTCCTGAACTGGGTGCTCGATCCCCGCCCGCCCGTCACCGCCGGCGCCCGCCTGATCTGGTGGGCGTCCTGGGCGTTCGCTGCGTTGTCGGCCTTCTACATCGCCTGGACCGTGCCGTCGTTCCTCGGCGTCGTCTTCGCGGTCGCGCTTCCGCTGCTCGTGCACCGGCTCCCCGTGACCGGGATCGTGCTCGTCGCGGTGCTCGCTCAGGAGATCAAGCCGAACGGGCGCTTCGGCGAGCTGACCACGCTGGGCTACCCGGCGTTCATCAGCCCTGGCAAGGCCCCGATCATCCTGCCACTCGCGGTGACGGCGGTTCTCGCGGCCGCCGCGCGGTGGTGGCCGCAGGCCCGCCCACCGCTCCGGTCGGTCGGCGTCGCGCTGCTCGGGCCGGCCGTTGGCCTCGTCGTGCTGGCTGTCGGCAGCGGCCTGTTCCACGGGCAGTCGGTCTTCTCCGCCGTCAATCAGAACGCCCGCCCGTTCGTTCTGCTGGTGTTGGGCCTCCTCATCGGCATGAGCCTGCGGTGGCTGCGGGCCGACCAGCGATTTGGCAGAGCGACGGTCTGGGCCGCGCTGATCGGCCTGCTGGTCGCGGCGGCCGTCGCCATTCCGCTCGGTGAGGCCGCCGACGACCGGCTCAGCGCCTACTTCATCTACTACGACTCGGCGCTGCCGGCGATCGCGGCGGCGGTGTTCATCGGCGTACTCGGGGACAACGGATGGCGCTGGGACTGGCGGCACATGCTCCTGGCGGCCGGCATGCCACTGCTGATCCTGATCAGCTTCCGCCGGAGTGTCTGGGTCGCGGCGCTGGTCGCACTCGTCGTCGTTCTTGTCCTCACCTGGCAGCGGTGGCAGCGGGTGTTCCGTCAGTTCGGGTTCGCTGCCCTGGTCGTGGCGGTTGTCGTGCTGGCCGCGCCAGGTTTCGCCGCGGATCTCGGCCTGCGCAGCGCGGGCAGCTTCGACCTCGCCAGCGGTGGGCCGAGCGCCAGTGCCAGGCCGAGCCCGAGCGGCCAGCCGAGCCCGAGTGCCAGACCGACCGTGACCGGGACCTCGGGCGCGAGCGTCGTGCAGGGCGGCGTGCCAACCGCGACCGGCAAGCCAACCGCGACCGGCAAGCCGCGTCCGGCCGGCGGTGCGGGTGACAGCCCACGCCCGAACGGTGGTGCGAGCGCGAGTGGCAGTCCGAGCCGGTCCGCCTCCGTGGCACCGGGCCGGCCGGTGCGGACCCCGCCGGCTCAGGAGAGCGCGAAGCACCAGGCCGAGTCCACGAGTGGGCACCTCAACGACCTCCGCCTCGGGTGGGACTACGTCCGGGCGAACGTCTGGACCGGCGTCGGCCCTCTCGCACCCCAGCTTCCGGGTCTGGCCGCCAACAACTCCGAGCGGGTGTACGTCCACAACGAGCTGCTGCAGGACTGGCTCCGGTACGGTCCGCTGGCGCCGCTGCTCGTCATCCTTTTCCTCGCGGCCGCGGCGCTGGCGGCGTTGAAGGCCGTCCGCGATCCCGAGAGCGACGTGGTCGTCCGGTCGGCGGCAGCGCTCTGCCTGATCGCGCCGCTGTGCCTGATGACCGCGCCGTTCCTGTCGGAGACGAGTCGGTGGCCGCTGGTGCTGGGCATCGCGGCGGGCATCGTCGTCCCGGTCTTCCTCGGCCGGGGGCGGCGCGAGGGGCAACCGGGTGAGTGACACCTCGCCCCGCGCGCTGCGGTTCGCCCTGTGGGCCCAGCGTCAGGCCCACGTCGTGCCAGCGCCGCTGCGCCGATTGGGTGGACGCACCCTGCGCCGGTTCGCCAACCCGGGCGAGCAGACGTCGCGCCCCGGCGAGGACTGGTCGGTGCCGCTCGTGCCGGGCAGAGGCGCGGGCGACCTGGAGGCAATCCTGCCGATGGCCGCCCAACCGCCTCCGTCGGTCCCGCCGCGCGCCGTCGAGATCGGCGGTGCCCGGCGGGTACGATGCGCCATCGCCACCGGGGTGCTCGACGTCGGCGGCGCGGAGGAGGTGGCCGCGTTCCTGGCCCGGCGGCTCCCGGCGCACAGTGTCGACACCGCGGTTATCTACACCGGCACGCGGCTGCCCGGGCAGGACGGTGCGGGCGGCCGGCTGGCCCGTGCCCTCGCCGACGAGGGTGTCGCTACCCACCTGGTGACGCCCGGCGACGCCGCCGGTTGGATACGCTCCTGGCGCCCCGACGTGATCAGCGGGCACAACGCGGACGACTGGCTGCTCGACGTGGCCACCGAGGTCGGCGTCCCGTGGGTGGAGACGCTGCACGACATGCACCGCTTCTACCACCCCGATTCGTGGGCGCCGGAGGGCCGGCGGGCGCAGCGGATCGCCGTGCAGGTCGCGGTGAGCGACCTTGTCCGTCAGCAGTACCTCGTGCGCAACCCGGGCTACCCCGGAGACCGCCTGATCACCGTGCCGAACGGCGTCGACGGCTCCCGCGTCCTGCGGGTGGACCGGGCGCGAGCCCGCGCCGCGCTGGGGCTGACCGACGAGTTCCTCTTCGTCTCGCTGGCCCGATACTGCTTGCAGAAGAACACGTTCGGCCTGGTGACGGCCTTCGCCGACGTGGCCGCCAAGCATCCGAAAGCCCACCTGCTGGTGGCCGGCCGGGCCAACGACGACCTGCTGTACTACGAGCAGACCCGGCAGGCCGCCGCGTCGGTGCCGAGCGCCGACCGTATCCACCTGCGGGGGCACTGCGCGAACCCGTTGGCGCTGCTGGCGGCGGCGGACGCCTTCGTCCTCGACTCCTTCTTCGAGGGCTGGTCACTGGCGTCGATGGAGGCGCTGGCGGCCGGGGTGCCCGTGGTGCTGACCGACGTCGGTGGTGCCCGGGAGCAGTTGGCGAACGGCCGACGCGGGCACCTGGTCGCCAACCCGGCCGGGAACGCCGAACTCGTCGACTGGCAGGTGATCAACGATCTGCGGTACCGGCCGCAGGGCAATCGCGCCGACCTGGTCGCCGCGATGTCGTCGATGATTCGCGAACGCGCGGCGTGGGCCGCCGGCCGTGAGCGACTGCGGGAGGAGGCGATCGGCCTGTTCTCCCCGGACGAGTCGTTGGCCGGGCACGCGCGGGTGCTGCGTGCCGTGGCGCTCGGCGGGCAGTTGCCCACCGAGGGCCGGCGGGCCGACGACTCCTGAGACCACCTGGCGGCCGACGTGTGACGGCACGGACGGCCGGCCCAGGTGGGGCTACCCTCGGTGGTCGCTGGTCATCGGCCACCGCCGCGAAGGACCTCGGCGACGGTACGCAGCACGACCTTGATGTCGAGCCAAAGCGACCAGTTCTCGATGTAGTAGTTGTCGAACCTCGCCCGGTCCGAGATAGGGGTGTCGCCGCGCAGGCCACTGACCTGTGCGAGCCCGGTGAGGCCGACGGGCACCCGGTGGCGCATCGCGTAGGTGGGGTACTCGATCGAAAACTTCTCCACGAAGTGTGGCCGTTCCGGCCGGGGGCCGACCACGCTCATCTCGCCGCGCAGAATGTTCCAGAGCTGGGGCAGTTCGTCGAGCGACGTGCGGCGCATGAACCGGCCGACCGGACCGACCCGCTGGTCGTGCGCGATTGACCAGGTCGTCTGCGACTCGCTCTCGTCGGCCGGCCGCATCGAACGGAACTTGATGACCTTGAATGGCGTGCCGTATCGGCCGATCCGCTCCTGGTGGAAGAAGATGCCCCGCCCGCCGTCGAGGAACGTCGCAATCGCGCAGAGCAGCAGCACCGGGCTGAGGACAAGTAACGCCACCGCCGCGAAGACCACATCGGATGCTCGTTTGACGGCCCATCGTGGACCGGAGAGTCTGGTGTCGCCGATCTTCACGATCGGTATCGCGCCGATGTGATCGGGATATCCGCCCAGGGACCGGGAGCCCCACAGACGCGGCACCGCCCAGAGGTCGGAGCGGGAATTGACCGCCCGCAACAGGATGTCCATCAGTGCCGACTCGGAACAGTCCGGGTCGGCGATGACCAGGACGTCGCATTCCAGCATCTCGGTGAGCTTTTCGAGATCGTCGAGAGTGCCGATCAACGGAACCGACCCGACGCCCTCGTCCGTGGAGACGTCGACACAACCGACGAACCGCAGACCGTACTGCGGGTAGCGCCGCAGCAGCCGGGCGAGCTCCAGCCCCACCGGGCCGCTGCCGATGATGATGGTGTTGTGCTCCACCCACCGGCGCTTGCGGGCGACGATGGTGGACGCCCTGCTGAAGGCCCGGCCGACAATGACCAGGCCGGCGGAGAGCGCGACGCCGCGCATGAACCCGCCCACGTAGTGCACCGAATCGTGGCGCTCGGCCGCGATGATGGCGACCACCGCGGCGGAGGCCAACAACCGTCCGCAGATGCTCGGCAGCTCGTCCAGGATGCCGACGTGCCGCCGGGCCCGGTAGAGCCCGCCCGAGGCGAAGATGGCCACGGTGAGCGCCGCGTTGGCCAGCGTCCCCCGCCAGTAGTTCTGGCTCAGCAGCAGGGGAACGAGCAGCGCGACGACGTCGATGGGCGCCGTCAACATCCAGGCCCGCAGCCAGCGCGTCCGCTTCGAGGCGCGGGACCCGGCGTACGGCAGGACCGTTGTCGTGTCCATACCGGGGCGGACGGTCGCTGTCTCCGACACCCTCTTGGGGGCGACGACAGGGCTCGCCGTAGCTGCCCTCTCGTCGCCGTCCGCGGCCTGCTGCGCACCCGCCTGCGGTGGCGGCTCGCCGAACTCCGTCCGTATCGCACCCGGATAACTCATGACCGGTTGGCTCGACATGGTGATCCTCCCCCGTGAGCCCCTCCGGCGTAATTCATAGCCAGGGGGCGATCGCAGGTTACGACCGCGTCAGTTGCACCACCAGAGCCGGCACGGCATTCCTGTCTCCTACTTTGCGGCGGATGCGATGTCGGCCACCGAATCGCGGCGAACCGCGTCGAAGACGCGCTGCGCCTTGCCCTTGTCCGCGATCACGACGCTTTCACTGCCGATTTGGCCCGTCCCCTTGGTTGGGCAGGTGTAGAACGCGAGGTTGCCGCCCCGGAGATGACGAAGCTCCATCGAAAGGTCGACAAGGGACAGCGAACGGTCGACGGCCACCGAGTCAGCCGTGGCCTTGACGAACGAGTTCAGCTTGGCGGGATTCGCGAGCACGCCACCGGAGGCGGCCTTGTCCAGAATGGCCTTGATGACCTGCTGCTGATGCTTGATCCGGGTGAAGTCGCCGTTGGCGAAGGCGTAGCGCTCACGGGCAAAGTCCAAGGCGGCCGCCCCGTCCATCGTCTGCCGGCCCTTGGTGAATTCGCGGCGGCCGTTGGGGTTGAGCGAGTGGGTCGAGGTGAAGCTTTGCTCCACGTCGATGTCCACACCACCCAGCGCGTCGACGATCTCCTTGAAGCCGGAGAAGTCGACCATCGCCACGTGGTCGACGCGGACGTTTGTGAACTCCTCCACCGTCTGGACCATCAGCGGGACGCCACCCCACGCGTACGCCGCATTGATCTTGGCGTCGGTGCCGCCGCGCCCCTCCTTCGACCTGGGCACGTGCACCCAGGTGTCGCGGGGGATCGAGATCAGCTGAGCGCTCGACCGGTCCTTCGGAAGGTGGGCCAGGATAATGGTGTCCGATCGGGAGCCCGAGGTGTTCTGCGTGTCGCGGGAGTCGCTGCCGAGGATCATGATGTTCATGGCGCCGGTCACCACGGGCTGGGGGCGCGACTCCTCGGGAACGCCGCCGAACGCGTCCACCCGCTCGATGTCGGAGTTGATGGAGCGGAAGTAGAGGCCGCTCGCGACCACGCCGCCGCCGGCGAGCACCGCCAGCACCACGAGGGTGATCAGGACGATCCGTTTCCACCGGCGCCGGGGCCGGGGTGATGGTGAGGTGATCTGCTCGCCACCAGCTGGCTGCCCAGGGTCGACCGGCCCGGTGTTCGTCGGAGGGTTGAGTTCTGCGGTCTGGTCTGCACGCGCCATGACGGCGATGCTACTGATTCGCGTTCCGGCTCGCGCACCCTCGTCCGGCCAGGATCGCCCGCCGATGGTGGGAGGACCGTCGGCCGGCGATCGGTGACATTCCGCGGGTGGCTCGACGAGATCGAGTCCGACCAGGAGCTGCGCCAGCACATCGAGCGGGCTACCGCAGGCGCCGTACGGCGTGGGCTGGCCGACAGGCAGTCCACTACGCCCGACGGATCCGTTGGTCCGCGGAGGTCCGTGATGGTCCGCGCCACCCGCCCGGCGCACGCCGTGGAACCGAAGCTCGCGCCCGGTGCGATCCTTCTCGCCGACAACGTCACCACCACCAAAGTGCTCGCGGAGCACGCCGAGCGCATCGGCGTGGCATGGTAGCCGGGTGCGGCTGACCTCGATCCACACGTACCCGGTCAAGGGTTGTCACCGGCTCGACCACGACGGCGCGTTCGTGCAGCCGTGGGGCCTGGCCGGCGACCGACGCTGGATGGTGGTGGACGCCGACGGCGTCGGCGTCACCCAGCGGGAGACGACCCGGCTGGTCGGCCTGCGCGCCACCGTGCGCCCGGGGGCCCTGACGCTGCGCGCCGACGGGCGGCCCGACCTCGACGTGCCCGAACCGGTCGGCGGCGACCCGGTCCTGGTGCGCACCTTCCGCAGCCGCAAGCTGCCGGTCCCCGCCGTGGCGGCGGGTGCGGCGGCCGACGCCTGGCTCGGCGCGTTGCTCGGCCGGCCGGTCCGGCTGGTCTGGCTGGCCCGGCCGACCCGCCACCTGGCCGCCGAGGGCCGCGAGTACGACACCGGCGACCAGGTCAGCTTCGCCGACGCCTACCCACTGCTGCTGACGAACGCCGCCTCCCTCGACGCGCTCAACGGCTGGCTGGCCGAGGCGGGGGAGGAACCGGTGCCGATGACCCGGTTCCGGCCCAACCTGGTCGTCGACGGCGCGCCGGCCTGGGCCGAGGACGGCTGGGCCGGCCGGTCGCTGCGCGTCGGTGACCTGCGGATGCGCGCCGCCGGGCCGTGCGACCGCTGCGTGGTGACCACCACCGACCAGGAGACCGGGGTACGCGCCAGGGAGCCGCTGCGCACCCTGGGGCGCTACCGCAACATCCGGCAGAGCCTCCTCTTCGGACTGAACGTGGTCCCGATCGACAGTGGACCGGTGACGGTCGGCGACCAGGTCGTCATCGAGCCCTGACCGGCCGGGTCCGGTCGCCGCCATCGCGAGTCGCGCGGTCCGGCCACACCGGCCGCCGGTCCGCTGCGGGAACGCTCCGGTCACCGTCCGTCGATGCTGTCTTAGCTTTGGCTTAGCCCGCTTGTCCGGGCACTTGCGGGTCCGGCACCATCGCCGTCGTGACGGACGGAAGCGCTCCCGCGGTCGTCGACATCGACATCGACCTGGACCGGGCTCCCGACGACCCGCCCGCGTCCTCGTCCGGCCCGCTGCCCTGGCTGGTCGCCACCGGCGTCACCGTCCTCGCGGCGGCACTCGGGCTCACCCTGGCGCTGCGCTCCGGCTCCACCCCGGCCTGCGCCGCCGGTCGTACGCTCGCCGCGCCACCCACCGGCACCACCACGCACAGCGGCAAGGCAACCTTCTACGACTCCAACGGCGCCGGCGGCAACTGCTCGAACCCCGCCGCACCCGCCAACCGGCTCTATGTCGCGCTCGGCCCGACCGAGTACGCGGCCGGCGCCGCCTGCGGCGGATTCCTCGACGTGACCGGACCGAAGGGCACCGTCCGAGTCCTCATCATGGACCAGTGCCCGGAGTGCGCGCCCGGGCATCTCGACCTGTCCCGGGAGGCGTTCGCCCGGATCGCCAACCCGGTGCAGGGCCTCGTCCCGGTCACCTACCGCGCGGTGGTCAACCCGCCGCTGCCCGGCCCCCTCACCTTCCGGATCAAGGAGGGCGCGTCGCAGTGGTGGTTCGCCGTCCGGATCGGCAACCACGGCAACCCGTTGCGGACCGTGGAGGTCCGCCAGGGTGACAGCGGTCCGTGGCGTTCGACCGCCCGGCAGGACTACAACTACTGGCTGATCCCCTCCGGCGCCGGGGCCGGCCCGTTCCGCGTCCGGGTCACTGACGTGTACGGAAACCAGGTCACCGTCGCCGGCATCCGGATGGCCCCCGGCCAGATCCAGACCAGCGCGGTCCGGATGTACGGGTCGGGCGCGTCGACCAGTTCGCGGAAGTCCCCCTCGGCCCGGCCGTCCGCCACCCGGCCGGGCGGTACGCCGACACCGGCCCGCCCGGTCGAGGTCGCGAGGGCGAGCGCGCCGCCCGCCGAAACGCCGTCGACCCGTCCGGCCGGGGCCACCGCCCGCTGGTGCGGCTGACCGCTCAGCGGGCTGTCTGGCCGGTCAGCCCGTCGGCCGTCAGGTCGAGCCACATCAGGATCTCGTCCCGGTCGTCACCGGGCGCCACCCGCAGCGCGCCCGGGAGTCGGCCGATCTCCCGGTACCCGAGGCGGCGGTAGAACCCGTCCAGCCCCAGCCCGTCGCGCACCGTCACGTGCAACGCCTCGTGGCCCATCTCCGCACCCAGCCGGGCGGCCTCGCGCATCAACGCCGCGCCGTACCCGGTGCCCTGGGTGTCCGGGTGGACCATCACCCGCTTCAGCACACACCAGTGCGCCTTCAGCGGGAAACGGTTGTCGGAGAAGATCAGCACGGCGACCAGCCGGTCGCCCACGTACCCGACCAGCAGCCGGTCCGGCCCCTCGGCGATGCCCGCGAAGGTCGGGTCGGCGATCGTGCGGACGTCGGCGGCGGTGACCGGCGGCACGAAACCCACCGCCCCGCCAGCATTGCTGACGTCCGTCCAGAGGTCGACGATCGCGCCGCGCAGGTGGGGCGTCAGGTCGGGGTCGAGGACGAAGCGCAGACTCACGGCGCCCATCCTGACCCGGTGACCGGGCTCCCGACCTCAGATCGTGACGTGCCTGACAACCGCCGATCGGGCGCGTGGTGCTCGTTGATGTGTGCGGGAGAGGGGATTCGAACCCCTACGCCCTTTCGGACAATAGGACCTAAACCTATCGCGGCTGCCGTTACGCCACTCCCGCCAACTCGCTGAGTCTAGAGCGTCCGGCCCCGACGGTGTCGAGCCCGGCCTCCGTCAGCTCGACGGTCAGTCCAGGCCGAGGTCGCGGCGGAGCTTGGCGACGTGCCCGGTGGCCTTGACGTTGTAGAGCGCCCGTTCGATCTTGCCGTCGGCGTCGATGACGAAGGTCGAGCGGATCACGCCGGTCACGGTCTTGCCGTAGAGCTGCTTCTCGCCGTACGCGCCGTACGCGGTGAGCACCGACCGGTCCACGTCCGACACCAGCGGGAAGGTGATCGCGTCGCGGTCGCGGAACTTCGCCAGCTTCTCCGGCTTGTCCGGGGAGATGCCGACGATCTCGTACCCGGCCGCCTGGAGGGAGGCGAGCGAGTCGCGGAAGTCGCAGGCCTGCTTGGTGCAGCCGGGGGTCATCGCGGCGGGGTAGGCGTACAGGACGACCTTGCGGCCACGCAGGTCGGCGAGGGCGAGCTGGTCGCCGGTGTCGGTGGGCAGGGTCCACTCG